>JACDAW010000137.1 GCA_013695245.1 Pyrinomonadaceae bacterium
ACTCAAGCGGCAACGGGTCAACTCGATCAAGCGGGTCGAACGCTGCTTGACGCAGTTAATCGTTTAACAGACGCGCTGAGAGAAATAAGGTGAAAGGGAAAATATAAAAGGCAAAAGTGCGGACGTATGACATACTTTTTCTACTTCACTTTTGCGTTTTTAATTTTTTCCTTTTACTTTTTATAGTAGCCTTGTCGAGCGCGCACGCGAAGGCCGGAGCGCGCTGGCGTGCGCACGTTGATGCGAAGGAATTGATTATTGCTGGCATTACTCGTTGAGTAATATTGAAGAAGATACTGCGAGCGAAGTTCGTTGGCTATTTGGCGAAACACGGCGTCTAAATCTTCGAGCAGTTCGGGCAGGAACGCCGCGCCGCCCGTCGTCGTCGCCAACTGTTGCAGCTCAGTTTGCCCGCGACGGCTGCGCGTGTTGAGCCAGATGGATTTTCCGCTTGGGTTGATCGAGTAAAAGATCGCATCGGCGCGTTGCACCTCCGGCAAAACAAGCGCGAGCGATTTTATTTTGTCGCTGTAGAAATCATCTCCGTCCGAGATGCAGACGATCACGCGACGATGTTGCGGCGGGGAAGTGCGGCGAAGATACTGCGCCGCTTCAACTACTGAATCATAAAACGCGGTCGAACCTTTCGTCGGTTCAACTGCAAGCAATTTTTGTGATGCCACGTCAACGCTTGCGCGCTCGCTTACTACACGCGGTTCGGTGTCAATCGCAAAAACGGCAGCGTGGTCTGCGGGCTTCAAAACTGTTTTCAAAAAGCGCGACGCGGCTTCGCGTTCAAAAGCGAAGCGCGCGTTGACGCTGCCCGAAACGTCAAAGAGCAACACGAGTTCAATCGGCACTTCTTCCGGATCGCCTACCCGCGCGATCTCCTGTCTGCGCCCCTCCTCCTCAAGATGAAAATCGGCGGCAGTTAAACCCCTCACCAATTCACCCTTCGCGTCCGTTACTGAAACGGGCACCACCACCAAGTTCGACGTGATGCGAATCACATCGTCGTCATCGTCCGCCGGAGGAGGCGAAGGCTCGACCGTTGCGGTGGGTAAAGGTGTTGGCGGCGGAGGCGGTGGTGGCAGTGTCCCTTGTGGAATAGTTGCAACTGTCGGCGAAGGACGCGGCGATGCGTTTGGTTGCTGATTTGAGGAGGACGGACGCGGACGGGCAGTTCTCTGTCGAATTGTTTGCCCGAAGGCGACGACCGAAATGCAAAGCGCGGCGAGAAGGAGCGTAAACGAAGTTAATTTTGAAAGTCTTGAGGCGTTGCTTCTTCGTCTGCCGTTAATCATCAAATCCACCTTTTCCGCGTGCCGCTTGCGCGGCATAGATAAACGCGACTTGCGTTTAAGCCGCTTCGTTTATTGATGCCGCACAAGCGCACGAGGGTTGGCGGAAAACTTAAGGACAAATGCTTTAGTTCGGCGTCGTGCTCGAAGTTTGCGAAGTCGAACTGTTTACCGTCGGCGCGGGTTGATTGAGTCCGCGATTGACGAGCACTTTAACTTCGACGCGACGATTTTGCGCGCGGCCATCGCGCGTCGTGTTGTCTGCAACCGCCTGCGATTCGCCGTAGCCGAACGGCGTTGTGATGCGCCGCAAAGGTATGTTGTGGTTCTCGACCATGTAGCGAACGACTGCGTCCGCGCGCTGTTGGCTGAGGCGGCGGTTAGCCTCGACGCCACCCGTTGCATCGGCGAAGCCTCTGACTTCGATAATGTAGCCGCGAATGGTGAGCGCCTGCGTCGCTACTTGGCTCAGTTGTGCCTTAGACTCCGGCGAAAGCACGCTGCTGCCGACGCGGAAGTTAATCGTTACGCCACCTTGCTCCGCATAATCGTCGAGCGACGAGATGCGCTCGTTCGTTGCGTTAACGCCTGCGACCGCAGCATCAGCCGTATCCTGCGCCGCTTTCGCCCCGCCGCGCGCTGCGTTTGAAACAGCAGCTAATTCATCCAACTGCCCTGAGATACGCTGCGCATTCTGTTCCGTCTGCGAGACACGATCTTCGACCGGGTTGACGCGCGCTTCGACCGTCTGCGCTACACGCCGCTCGTCTTCACTGAAGCGCACTCGATCTGCAACGAGTTGACCGGCCGCATCGCCACGACCCTCGACTTCAACATTTAAGCCGCGCAGGATGTTCGTCACGCCGTAGTTGCGTGCGCGGCGAAACGGATTGCTTTTGCGCTCCGCGACGGTTGTGCGATCTGTTAATCGCACAATCGTTTCCGAGTTGTCCGTTTCTTGGACGGTGAACGTGTCGGCGTCGCGGCGCGTAACAACGCCGCGCAATTTCGTTTTCTGGCCGTTCGAGATGGTGCGCGAGCGCGCCTGTGCTGACGAAGAGCTTTGCGAGTTTCCCGTTGAACTGTCGCTCGTCGTCGTCGTGGTTTGCGCTGTGACGGCAAACGTTGCCGCGAACATCACGCTGAGCACTAAAGTGAGAGCACGATTGATTCTTAAATTATTGACACTCATGATTGAAAAATCTCCTTCTGTTTAGTCGCGCCGGATCACAAAGTAAACTGCCCTGCTTCCAGCACTTGTTTAACGTAACCGAGGAAACGTTCCGCGTCTGCGCCGTCAACGATTCGATGATCGAAGCTCAGCGCGAAGTAGGCCATCGTGCGAATCGCAAGGTAATCGTCGCCATCCGGCGACTGGATCACTTTGGGTCGCTTCTCGATGGTGCCGACTCCGAGAATCGCCACCTGTGGTTGGTTGATGATTGGCGTACCGAAGAGGCCGCCGAAAACGCCGGGGTTTGTAACCGTGAATGTTCCGCCCGCAACTTCGTCGGGCTTGAGTTGTTTCGTGCGCGCTCGCTCCGCGAGATCATTGGCGGCGCGCGCGAGTCCCGCGATGGAGAGATCGTCGGCGCGCTTGATGACGGGGACGATCAAGCCCCAGTCAAGCGCAACGGCCATACCAAGATTGATGTCACGTTTGTAGATGATCTGATCGCCGGAGACTTGCGAGTTGAAGATAGGGAACTTCCTGATCGCGCTCGTCACCGCTTGAAAGATGAAAGGCATGAAGGTGAGCTTCGTTCCCGTCCGCTCTTGAAAACTCTTTTTATGCTCCTCGCGCAAACGCGCGATGCGCGTCATGTCGATCTCGTAAAATGTGGCGACGTGTGCGCTTGTGCGCTGCGACATCGTCATGTGCTCGGCGATCTTCTTACGCATCACCGACATCGGCTCGACACGGTCGCCCTCAAAGACATGCACGGGCGGCGGCGCAACCGCCGGAGCGCTCGAAGCTTGCTGCATGACGGGTGCGGGTTGCGGTGACGACGCTGCGGTCGTGGTAGTCGCGCCGGATTCGATAAAGCTGAGGATGTCGTTCTTCGTCACGCGCCCGCTCATCCCTGTGCCTTCGAGCTGTGAAATATCGATCTTATGTTCTTCGGCGATCTTGCGCACGAGCGGGCTTGAGCGCGTGCGGCGAAGTTCTTCAATTGATTGATCGCTTCGCGGAGTTGCGCTTTGCGGCGTCGCGCTGCTGCCGTTCCCTCCGGCGGTAAGCGGAGACGTGGCGGGCGGTGGTGGTGCTGGCGGCGTTGCTGAAGAAGTTGGCGCGCTCGCCTCCGCAACGGGTTGTGTGGGGTAAGCGGGCGGCGCGGTTGAAGCAGCGATCTGCGCAGCTTCCGCTTGCTCGGCCGGTTTAACTTCGGGCAGCACTTGAGCCGTCGTTTGTGATGTGGATGCTTGAGCTTCCGCATTTCCGGCGGCAGCCCCCGCGCCCGCTTCGCCAATGATCGCAACGACGCTATTGACCTCGACGGTTTCGCCTTCTTGAACTTTGATCTCGGTAAGCGTTCCCGCCGCAGGCGAGGGAATCTCCGCATCAACCTTGTCGGTCGAAATCTCAAAGATCATTTCGTCGCGCTCAATTTTATCGCCGACCTTTTTCAGCCAACGTGTAATCGTTCCCTCCGCGATGGATTCGCCCATCTGCGGCATTACCACTTCTGTGCTCATAAAATTCAGTGGTCAGGAGTCGGAAGTCAGGAGACAGAATAAAAACGATTGCCTTCTTCTATCACCTGATCCCTGACTTCTGAATTCTCCTTCTTCTAATATTCTGCTAACTTCCGCGCCGCGTTCACAACGTCTTTCACCTGCGGCAAATGATATTCTTCCAACGGCGGCGAATAGGGCACGGGCGTGTCAATTGCCGCAACGCGCACAACGGGCGCGTCTAACCATTCAAAAGCTTCTTCGGCAATTACGGCCGCAATCTCGCCGCCGATGCCGCCCGTGCGCGACGCTTCGTGCAACACCATCGCCTTGCTCGTCTTCTTCACCGTCGCAATGATCGCGCCCTTATCCATCGGCGCAATCGTACGCAGATCAATCACTTCAATTTCGATTCCTTCGCGCGCGAGTTCTTCCGCCGCATCCAGCGCGTTTAAGACTTGCGCGCCGAAAGTGATGATCGAAAGATCGCGCCCTTCGCGCGCCATTCTCGCTTTGCCAATTTCGACGACGTAATCATCCTCCGGTATTTCTTCACGCAGGCGCGGCAAACGGTAAAGTTTTTTGTGCTCAAAGAATAAGACCGGATCGGGATCGCGGATCGCCGCTTTGATCAAACCCTTCGCATCATACGCGGTCGAAGGCTCGACAATCTTTAAGCCTGCCGTGTTTGCAAAAAACGCTTCGGCATTGATCGAGTGAAACGGCCCCGCATGGACGCCCGCGCCGCAAGGGCCGCGAAACACGGCCGGGATCGCGCCACCCCAGCGATAGCGCGATTTCGCCGCGTAGTTAACGATCATATCGAAGCCGCACGAGATGAAATCAATAAACTGAAACTCTGCGACTGGCCGCATCCCCATCAGCGCCGCCCCGCACGCCGCACCCACAATCGCCGCCTCAGAGATCGGCGTATCAATGCAGCGCTCTTCGCCGAACTCGTCAATAATGCCGTCCGTAACTTTAAACGCACCGCCATAAACGCCAACGTCTTCGCCGATGCAAAACACCGTCGGGTCGCGCTCCATCTCTTCCCAGATTCCCTGCCGCAGAGCTTCGACGAAAGTCGCCCGCCCGCCGCGCGGCGGACGTTCCGCCTTCTTTTCTTTACTTGTTGAGGTAGCCATTAAATTTTTGAACGCAACAGATTAAGCCTACTTGCCCTTTTATTGATTATTTTTACATTCTATTTTGAAGATATTTGCCTGCCTGCGAAACTGCCTGAAAAACCTGCTTAACCTTTTCCGCATTATTCTCTTTCAAAGACGGGCGGGCGAAATGCGGGCGACACCACGGCGTTGTCAAAGACGTTGTGCGCGGCGCGCTCCGGTTCGGGCATCGGCGAGCTTTCAGCCCACGCGACTTCCTCGTCGAGTTCGCGCTCAACCTCGGATTTAATTTCATCGAGACGCTCGCGCGTTGCAATTGTTTGCGCAATAAGATGCCGCTCGAAGCGATCAACCGGGTCGCGCTTCTCCCACATCTCCAACTCTCCTTCCGGCAAGTAACGTTGATCGTCGTGCTCGGCGTGACCTTTGCGGCGATAAGTTTTCGCTTCGATAATCACCGCGCCCCCACCCTCGCGTGCATACTCTGCCGCTCGCTTCGTTACTTCATAACAAGCGACAACGTCGTTGCCATCAACGATGTGGCCGGGAATACCATAGCCTGAAGCTTTATCCGCAAGATTTTCAACTGCCGTCTGCTTCGATGTAGGAGTCGAATACGCATACCAGTTGTGTTCGGCGACGATGATCAGAGGCAGACGTTGTACAGCGGCGAAGTTTAAGCCTTCGTGAAAAGCTCCCGTGCTCATGCCGCCGTCGCCGATGTAAGCGATGCCGACGATGTTCTTCTTTTGCATTCGCGCGCCGAGCAAGATACCGGTCATCACCGGAATCATGTCGCCCAAATGCGAGATGGGGCCGATGAAACCTTTGCTCATGTCGCCGAAGTGAATGTTGAGATCGCGTCCTTCCGACGGCCCCCACGCCTTCGCCATGTACTGCGCGAAGATGTCGCGCGGGCGAACGCCTTTCACGAGCACCGCACCGAGATCGCGGATCAGCGGCGCGATAAAATCTTCCGGTTGAAGCGCGTAAGCCGTGCCGACGGCCGTCGCTTCTTGACCGAGCGAGCGAAACACGCCGCCGACAACTTTCGTCTGGCGATAGAGATTAACAAGCCGTTCTTCGACAAGCCGCGTGAGCGTCAAATAACGATGAAGCTCAAGCAACTGAGGAGGCTCAAGCGATGTCTCTAGTTGACAGACGAGTTCGCCGTCACCGTTCGTTGGCGCGGTCGCCGCTTGATCGATTGCGTCTGCTGCTGCCGTCGCTGTTTCACGCGCGCGGGTTTCGTCAACCGCGTTATCGATCTCGGCGGTCGTCGCGTCTTCAACATCTGCCATCGCCTCTCCATTACTTCCCGCTTTGCGATTGCCGTTTGTGGCGTTGCCATCGCCCCGCGC
>JACDAW010000175.1 GCA_013695245.1 Pyrinomonadaceae bacterium
CGCGCGCCAAGCCCTACAGCTTGCGCGCTACGCCGGAGCCGAACGCGACGCGGCGGAAGAATACAAGCAAGCTCAAGCCGCGCTTGAAACTGCGGAAAATGCGTGGCGATTAAAACAACCCGAATCCGAGATTGACGCCCGCGCCCGCGAAGCGACAAGATTCGGCGCACGCGCCGAAGAAACATCGGAAGCGCGTCGCGCCGCGCGCCTACGCCGCGAAGATGTTCAACGCCGCGATGAAGCCGTGCGCGAAGCCGAACGCTCGACCGCGAGCGCCGAAAGTCAGATCGCGGAGCTTCGTCAATTGCTCGACCGCGAGATACATGCGCGCGAACTTTTAGAGCGCGACATCGCGGGCGTCAATCAGCAAATGCGCGACACGCGCGCTGAGAACGAACGCTTGCGCGGGGAACTCGCCGCCGTGCGCGCCGAAGCCGAAGAAGCGCGCGTCAAACTTGCGCGCATGGAGGGCGAGCGCGCAACAGAAGAAGCGCGCCTACGTGGTCAGCAACAAGTTGTTCAACAACAAGCCTCATCGGATTCTTTGAAGAATACGCTTCGTTCTTACGGCACGGTGCGTGAAACCGGACGCGGTCTCGTGCTTGTTTTGCCGGAGACGTTGTGGGCGAGCGCGCGTTCAAGCGAATTAGCTCCGGCGGCGTCCGCGACGCTTGAGCCGCTTGCGGCCTTGCTTGCGAACAATCCCGATTATCAAATCGTCATCGAAACCTACACTGATAATCGCGGCACAGAGTCGGCGCTCCGGCAACTCACGCAGGAGCGTGCCGAGCGTCTGGCGCAGAGCTTTACCGCCGCCGGACTTGATGCGGGGCGCGTGCAGGCGAGCGGGATGGGGGCGGCGAAACCCGTCGCCTCAAACTCTAAGCCGAGCGGTCGCCTGCGTAACCGTCGCACCGAGATCACGATTGTGGCGCGCCCTAGCGCGGCGAGTTCGACGGGAACAGTCGAGCAGTAGTCCGCATGCGCTTTTTCGGCAGCGGCTTATGAATTGCATAGGATTCATCGAATCTTGCGGGATTTAATTGCGCATTATGTCGCTGCTCGAAATCTTACAATTCATCGGTTACACGACCGGCGCGGCCTTGCACCTCTGGATGGCGCTCTTATTGTTGCGGCAACGCTCGCAGTTAGGTCGCGTGGAGAGAGTGCTGTTGTGGCTCGCGGTGAGCATCGGCGTATGGCACGCCAGCAACTTAGCAAACACGCTGCCGCAACTGCTCGGACTTGATCTCGCACGGTGGGCAACGCTTCTAAGAATCGCTGACGTTGTCGCCGTCATCAGCGTGACGCTCGTCTATTCGCTGCTGCTGCATGTGCATCTGCATTTGTGGGCGAACGCGCGCCGCCGCGAGTTAACGCGTTTTGAACGCATTCGCGTTTTTCTTTCATACATCCCGCTCATCTTCCTTGTGCTCGCCGTGCCGCCTTTGCTTCAAGGCGCATACGCCCCGATGCTCGAAAAACTGCCGCATCTCGTTCTGCCCTTCGCTTTGTGGGCGACATACGTTCTTGGATTAACGGCCGCAACCGATCTGTTGATCGCCAGAAACTCCCCTGTGGTGAGTGAACGACGTTTTATGGGGACGCTCGCCGTCTCTTTTATCTTGATCGCCGGATTGATCCTCGCCGTCCACTTCTTTCACATTGGCGCGGGCAGCACGCGCGCTCTTTACCTACAGACGTTCGCTAATCTCGGCTCGCTTCTGCCGACGACCTTGATCGCTTATCACATCTACCGTTATCGCTACCTTGAGATCATCATCAAGAAGAGTCTTGTCGCCGCGTCGTTTGCCGTCGTGGTGCTCGTCGTCTATCTCTACGGCGTGCGCGTTATTGGAGAGCGATTGACGTTGCATTATGGTTTGCGCGGCGGCATCATCGAGTCGTTTTTAATTCTCGCGCTCGCGCTCCTCGCCGCGCCGCTGCGGGCTTGGCTTGAGCGACGTTTTCATCAACTCTTCGCGCGAGAAACTGCGCTCTACCGTGAACTGGTTGCCAGCATCGCCAACCGCGCCGCGTACTACAAACAGCTACCACAACTGATCGCTTTTCTTCAGGAGCGCATCGAACATCGCCTTGAGCTTAAACGTGTGAAGATCGTTATCACAGACAAAACCCAACACGCGTCCGATAACTTCGGAGAGATGGATTCTGAGAATTATGGTGCTTTGCCGATAAGCGAATTGCTGAAAAATGCACGCGCTAATGAATGGTCGCCGTTTGAAGACGATGCTTCGTTGTTAGATAGTGGATTTAAGATTTGTTATTCGTTGCGTCGTGATGAGCGCACAATCGGATTGATGCTGGTTGATGCGGATGCTGAGCGCTTAACGCATGATGTCCGCGCGGTGCTCGATGTGCTGGCGGGGCAAGTGGCGACGGCGATTGAAGAGTGTCGCCTTGTGGAAGAGAACGTGATGCTCGAACGGCGTCTGGCGCAGGGCGAGCGTTTGGCGACGCTTGGCCGCATGGCCGCAACGGTCGCACACGAAGTTAAGAATCCGCTTTCCGCGATCAAATCAATCGCTCAAGTTATGCGCGAGGACGAACGCTTAAATGATATTTACGCGCGCGATCTCGATCTGATCGTCGGCGAAACGAATCGCTTGAGTCGCAGCGTAACGCAGCTATTGAGTTTTGCCCCAAGCGCTCCGGCAATCGAAATGCCGTGTCGCGCGAGCGAGCTTATAAATCAGCTTGTCGAACTATTTCGCGCTGAGGCGACTGTTAGCGGTGTGAACATAGTTTGTGAACTTGAAGAAGAATTGAATTTAAACGGAGCGCAAGCGGCGGCGTTGCGCGATTGCCTGTCGAATCTTTTGTTAAACGCGCTGCAAGCGACGCCGCGCGAGAAAAGCATCCTTGTCAAAACGGAAAGAGATGCTGGCGAGTTGGTAATCACAATCGAGGACGCGGGGGGCGGCGTGCCGGATGAATTGCGCGAGCGCATCTGGGAGCCTTTCTTTACGACGAAGCAACGCGGCACAGGGCTAGGACTTGCGATTGTGCGCAGGCGCATCGAAGAAGCGGGCGGTTCGGTGGCGCT
>JACDAW010000188.1 GCA_013695245.1 Pyrinomonadaceae bacterium
CTACGTGGGGACGAATCAGTTGGCTGGGAAGCGCGAGCGGCGTCGAGTTGCAGACGCGCGCGGGAAACACCGAGCGACCCGACCGGACTTGGAGCGAGTGGAGCGCGGCGCGCGTTGATGGGGCGAACGGAATGAGCGCGCAAGTCAATAGCCCGCGCGCGCGTTTCATTCAGTGGCGCGCGGTGTTGCGGCGGGGAAGCGAAGGAGCGGGCAATGCGACTTCAACTCCGCGCGTGGAAGATGTAAGCATCGCTTATCTGCCGCGCAATGTTGCGCCGGAAATTTTGTCAATCACGACGCTCCCGCCGGGCGTCGCTTTGCAGGCGCTCATGCAGATACAGAATGACCCGAACATTGCGGCTTCCGGTCTCGATCCGGCGCTCTTCGGCGGCGTTGGCGGGGCGGCGCAAACTCTGCCGCGTCGCGTATTTCAAAAGGGCGCAGTTTCAATCGTCTGGCAAGCGGAGGATGCGAACGGCGACGATCTCGAATATGCTGTTTACTATCGAGGGTTAAATGAGAATGCGTTCCGTTTATTGAAAGAGGGGTTGCGCGATAGTTTTTACACGGTTGACGGCGCGGCGTTAGCCGACGGGCATTACGTCTTTAAGATCGTCGCCAGCGACCGCGCGCAGAATCCGCAGAACCTTGCCTTGACGGGCGAACGCACAAGCGAATTAGTCGAACTCGATAACACGCCGCCCGTCGTTCGCCGCGCGGGTGAAGCGCAAACAATTAATAATCGCGTGCGTGTGCGAATCACTGTTGAAGACGCGACGAGCACGGTGCGCGGCGCGGACGTGAGCGTTGACGGTGGAGAATGGCAAGGCGTGTTTCCAGAGGACGGCATCGCCGATAGCGGAGCGGAGGCTTACGCGCTCGATCTGCCGCTTGTCGGGGGCGCGGGCGAACACACCGTGAGCCTGCGCGCCTTTGATACAAGCGGAAATGTCGGAAGCATTCGGGTCGTTGTGAGGCGTTAGAGGTCTTCAATGACGCTGAGATTCTTGTCTATAGGTAAGGATTGTGATTTGTTACACCATAAGGTGCGCGCCGTGTTTGAAAGCGTGACTTGAGCAAACGATTATCGCCTGATTTACATCGAACGTGTTACGAAATGTCGCGTAACATATTCGTGGCATTCATGTTGCTCACAACTCCGGGTGAGGCGCGTTTCTCCTCTCCCTCCCGTAGCCCCGCTTGAAATGAAAACTTGCGGAGGTTTCTAAAATGCAGATGGTTGATTTTAAGCAATTAATAATGGCGGCAGTCGTCGGCTTTGCGCTTGCGAGCGGTTTCACTGCGTTTGCACAGCAGCAAGATCGAACGCCGCCGAAAGAGAAGCAGGTAGTGGTGCAAAGACCGAAGGAAGATAATCAGCAGCGCGATTCCAAAAAGAACGACAATAAGGATAACAATCAGAATCGCGGGGGAAAGAAGCCATGAACGCTTCCCTTCGCGTCAGGCTTTCAGCGACTTTTCCGAACCGAGCCAGACGCCGCATAAAACGCATCAGGCGTCGCCTTTGCAGATAGTTTGTAAGCTGTAAAGCAAGAAAGCAACTCCCCGCGCAAGTCCTCTCGTCAACTCTTTCCGTACTTGTTATTTTCTCTTTATTGATGAAAAGGTTCGCAAAATCCACGCTGTTTTTCCTTGTCGCGGTGTGCTTCGCGTGGAGCGCATTTTTCACCGATTCTTTCGCGCAGCGTCGTCGTAGTGCGGGTGGTGGCGGAAGCGCGCAGCGCGTTGCGGAAAACGTGACGGGCGACACCTTCGAGTATTCCGCCGAGACGCCGCGCGGCGCACATATCCGGTCTGTCTCGCGCCCGCGCGCCGAAGCCTTACGCGCGATTGACGACGGACTCGCGCGACTCTTCGCCATTGCGCGCAAAAACAATTACCGCGCACGCACAAACTATTTCGATTACACGATCTTTATCGCGCGCCCTGACCGCACGCAAAACGGCCAAGGCGGCTACTCGCCGGACATCGCCGTTGGCGCCGGGCAGTACGGCGGGAGCCGTTACGATCAGGGTGGATACGTCTATGCGGCCGGGATGGTTATCTCTCTGGAGCCGTGCGCATTTGTAATCGCGGAGCACAACCGAAATTGGAATCGCGTGAGCGACGCCGTGCGCTTTGAGGGCGAACACCTTGTGCTTTATCACAACGACCGCGCGCGTTTTCAAGCGACGCTCGATCACAGTCGCGGCGGCGGCGGTCATCCGATCTTAAAGTAAACGCCCAATCGTTTGGTCATTACTCGCCGCGCCCTCGCCTGCTTGAGTTTGCGGCGCGTAGATACCTTCCAAGATCGAATTTCTCAACGAAGTAACGCTCACGCCAACGTGGGTTGATGCGATCCAGCAACAATCCTTCAGCCGCGCCGAACGGGTAAAAGGCAGTGCGACCTGCATCGCCTAATTTCATTGTGCGAAGTTGATCGTAAATTCGTTCGCGCGTCGCACGAGCCGCTTGTTCAAACAGTGTGAAATCTTCAAGTGCCCGAAACTTCGCGGCCGGCTTGTATTGGGCGGACGCTAATTGCGCGATCTTGTATTCCGTATAGCGGGCGATTCCTTCCTGCCACAGTTGAAACGAAAAATATCTGTAATCATCCGGGCTAAGCGTCTGCTCAAAAGCGCGACGCGCTTCGAGATAAGCGGCGAGTTGGTTTGAGAAATTCGCTTGACCTGACGCTTCAAGCGTATCGAGAAGCAACCTGCTCAAAGCGGCGAATCGTTCTTGGACTTCGGCGGAGCGGTAAGGAAAAGCGAAGTTCAGCATCCACATACCTGATTGATCGCCGCGCGATAAATTTAAACCGTTAACTTCCGCGTAGTAATTTGACTGCGAAGATTGCAGTTGATGAAAGTGTTCGTGGAGTAAGCTGACGACCCATGGGGTGGAGGCACGCGCTGAAGTGTTCTCGGCCGTTCCGACGACGATGGTCGAAATTGAACTGCCTTTGATCGCGGGCATCGCGGCGAGCAAGTCGGTGCGCTGAGTTCGTTTGCGAAAGAAGACGTTGCTCTTCAACGTTCGGTCGTAGCCGAGCGGAGAGAAATCGGCGGAAGGCTGCGGGTGACGAATGAGAAACTCATATTCGGGCGTGACGAGCAGCACGGCAAACGGAGCGTTGCGCCAATGCTTCCACACGCGGTCGCCGAGTTCATCGCCGATTCTAAACGCCTCGGCCAGTCTGATGCGATCAACTTTCGTCAGTGCGGGATTGCTCGTCTGCGCGGAAACAAATTGAAATGTTGAAAGCAGAATTACGACAAGAGAGAGCTTCACTTTCACGATACACCTCCGGCTGCAACAGCTACGAGAATCTTCACCCGCCGCTTTTTTGAATTCCGCGACATCGAACGCCGCGCGCGTTATGTTGATGAATAACTTATTTGATGACTCTCGCCGTCAGCACAAGGATGAGCGCCTTGTCTTTTAGACTTGCCGTGCCGACCACCACGCGCTCGCCGTCGCGCACGGAGACTGAAGTGTTAATGTTCGCGTCTTGGTAAATCTGTCGGTCAGTCACGTAGAAACTTGCCCGGAAATTGAACTCCCCGATCTGCACAACGGGCGTTCTTGCGGCGGAATCCAGTGAGATGGAGCGCGCGCTGAAGTTGTAAGCTCCGCTTACCGGATTGTTGCCGCTTGCTGGGGCGGTAAAATCTGCAACGCCGCTGCCGCTCACCGACGCGCCTTCTTGCGTTCGCTGAATCAACGAATTAACGAGGCGGTAATTCTTAAAGTTAAGCGTTGATTGCAACTGCCCGACGGTGTCTCTTAAATCCGCCGGATAATCGTTCGATGCTTCCGCCGCGTTTGAGGCGACGAGAACGTGGATGCGGAGTTCGATACTGGTTTGCGGCGTCACCGGCACGTCGAGTCGCTTCAGAGCTTCTTCAATGGTGGCGATGTTTTCGGGAAAATCGCGCACCGTGAGCGTTTTAAATTCGCGGCTGGCGTTAATGGTTGCGCCGCGAATACCGCTACCAAGAGCGCGCAGCACGGGAAGCAGGTTGAGGGCATCGCGGTGTCTGACCTCCAAGATTTTGTTGCGGAAGTTAGTTTGCGTCGCGTAGTCGTCTCCGGCGGGCGGAGGAGGCGGTGCTGACGCATTTTGTTGCGCGTGCGCGCCGGAAACAAAGATGAGCGCGGCTGAAGCGGCGACTAGATATAATTTTAATCGGTTTAGTTTCTTCATCATAAATCTCCTAAGAACCGTGCGCATCGGTTTTGAGTGGACGCGCGTTTTCGGTTTTTGGCGAAAGCCAGATGATGCGAAGGTTTGGATCGGGAGTTTGAATTTCGATACGGAGCATCTCTGCGCCGGTGACGGCGGATTCCACACTCGCCGTGTTGTTCGTCACATCCTTAATGTTGTTATCGTCTGTTCCGTTCGCGGAAGCGACTGTTTCATTTGGCGCGATTTTGTTTGCCGTTCTCGTCGCAGTTAAAGTCTCGTCCGGTGACGATTCGCTTTCAATTGTTTGTGAGATTGTGCGAGTTTCGTCGCTTCCGTCCGTTAAAGTTTTTGGCGGACGGGAGCGCCGCGAAGCTTTCGCCGTCGTGTCGCGTTTACCAACGCGCTTAGGTGTGTCAGGCGAGCGTGAATCATGCGAGCCATCTGCGTCTAATAAGTTGGATGGCGTTTCGCCCGTGTGCATTTGAGCGATGGAATCTTTATCATTCTTCGCAACACGTGTGTGACGCGATTGACTGAAGT
>JACDAW010000189.1 GCA_013695245.1 Pyrinomonadaceae bacterium
ATACTTATCCGGCATCCGACATCAACAGCACCGCAACCGACATGGCGTGTTTTATGATGGCGAATTTAGCGGGCGGGGCGCTGGATGGAAAACGTATTTTGAGCGAACGCGCCGCACGCGAGATGCAGCGCACTCATTTCAGGAATCACCCGCGCGTGCCCGGTTGGGCTTATGGTTTTTACGAGGGCGAACAAAACAATCTGCGGTTCGTCGAACACGGCGGCAGTATGGACGACGGCTATTCGGCTTTGATGACTCTTGTGCCGGAGAAGAATCTGGGTTTGTTCATCGCTTGCAACACAGAGACTGGCGGGTTCGGTTTAGCAGGAGCAGTGAAAAACGCGCTTCTCAATCGGTATTTTCCCGCCCGCGCAAAGTCGAAAACCGGCGAACAAACAATTAAACAATCACCCGCTGCTTTAGAAAGATTCGCCGGTACATATCGTCCATATATTTACTGTCATTCTTGCGCGGCGGATTCCGGCGCTTACGTTCCCGAACCTTTTGAAGTCAAGGTCAATGATGATGGAATGCTCTCTTTCCAAGATGAGCGGTGGCGGCAAATTGAACCGCTGCTTTTTCAGTTTGCAACTGGAGAGCGCGCCGGACAAGCGCTGCTCGCGTTCCGGGAAAGTTCTGATGGGAAAATCACATACATGTTTCAAGATGCCTATCGAACGTATGAAAAGGTTTCGCATTGAATCTTTTGATGAATAGGAAGGAAATTATCATGAGGAAATCAGCTTTCGTTTTAGTCGCTATTCTGACTTTATGTGCGTGGGAAGTCCGCTCTCAAACGATTACGGCTTCCGCCGCCGACCAAGCGGCGATCAAACAAACGGCTCTCGATTACATCGAAGGTTGGTATGAAGGAAACGCCGAGCGGATGGAGCGCGCGCTGCATCCTGAACTGGCAAAGCGAATTGCGCGAACAAACCCGCAGGGGCAAAGCCGTCTCGACCAAATGAGCGCGATGAGCCTTGTGCAGGGAACACGCAGGGGCGGCGGCAGGGCTACACCGCGCGAGCGGCAACAAAAGGATGTGACGATCCTCGACCTTTATGAGAACGCCGCCAGCGTGAAGATCGTCGCTTCCGATTGGATCGACTTCTTGCACATGGCAAAGTTCAACGGGAGATGGGTGATCGTCAATGTGCTGTGGCAACTAAAGCCAGACAAGAAGTAGATGAGCGGTAATTTAATAAGCCTTATAAATGCGAATATGACATTCTAGTTTAACCGCGCATTCGAGAAAGTAAGAGAGGACCAAGCTATGAAGTTCGTTATACAGGCGATGGTAATTGCCGCATTTGTTTTTTTAACTTGTCCGTCAACTGCTGCACAGACTTCTAACATGACGGAAAGCCAACTCATCTTGGAACAAGGCGTTGCGCCGCATAAGGGTTTGGATGAGATTTACCGCCGCTTCAGCGAAGGCTACAAGAAACTTGATGCCGCATCGGTTGCCGGACTTTACTCCGAAACGGCTGCGTATCTCGCGCCCGGCAACAACATTCAAACAGGCAGGCAGAAGATTCTGGAGAATTTTTCCGGCTTCTTCGATTCGATAAAACAACGAAACGGACGCGCGGATATTTCTTTCCGCATCGTGCAACGACAAGTTGATAAAAACCTTGCTTATGACGTTGGAATTTACACGCTGACTACGTTCAACGAAAAAGGCGAAGCGCGCCAAAGCAGCGGAAAATTTGTCGTCGTTGCGACACGTGATAAAAGCGGTGTTTGGCGTTTTCAAGTGGACGGCTATAGTGACTTGCCAAGAGAACCGAAATGAAATTGCGGTTCGAGGGTTCGACAGCTTTACAGGATGAATAGGAAGCAGTGTGCTACTTACGCATTGGACTGTGAGCGATACATTCCCGGTGAGGACAATACAAATGATTAATCCCTAGTTGTGGATTTATAAAAACATTGTGTAAACACCATTCATCTGCTATGTTTATCGTAGCTTAATCGTTTCCTTGCCTACTGCGGAACGATATGAATCCCACCGAAACACCTATCTTTGACGTTTTATGATTATCACTGCCGGAAGATTATGATTCCGTGTCAGGCATTAGCACGATTAGAGATTGTTGGAAAAGCGCGGGCGCGAAGAGCGATCAAACAAGCCGCTCGCGGCGGCGCATTTTTATGTTAGGCTTATAGACGGTGAACGGAAGCGACGAAAAATTCCCGCGCCGTGAAGCGAACTCTAGCAGCCTTCAATGGCTAATCGCTGGACGTTGTGGCGCGGCGTTGCTGCTATTTCTGGCCGGCACCCTACTTTCTTACAAAAGCTTCGACGGCTTTGAGCGTCAATTGATGCGCGGCACGTTCTCGATTGTGTTCGCCGTCTTCGCGCTCTCGGTTGTCTACCTCCTCTGGGTGCATCTACTTCCTTCGCAGACGCGCTGGCAGGCGGGCGTGCAAGCGTTCGTTGATGTTCTGCTTGTTACGTGGCTTGTGCGGGCGACGGGCGATCTGGCTTCGCCCTACGCGCCTCTCTACATCGTCATCATCACAATCACAGGCATCTTTCTCGGCTCGCGTGGCGCGCTCGTGGCGTCTGTCGGCTGCGCGGCCTGCTATACGTTTATGATGATCGTCGTCGTGCTCGCACTTCCCCCGAACGGAGCAGGCGAATTAGGCGCGCCGCCAATTGGGAAATTTATTGAGACAATCGGCTTTAATGACGCCGCGTTTCTGATTGTCGGGCTGCTCGCCGCGCGCCTCGCCATGCGACAGTCGCGCTCCGACGTAGAATTGATCGAAGCGACTCACGCGCTCACTAACCTGCGCGCGTTACACGAACGCATCGTCGAATCAATTCGCTCTGGACTCGTCACGATTGATCTACAGGGACGCATCTACACGTTTAACGCAGCGGCCGAAGAGATCACGGGCTACAGGGCCGCCGACATGCGCGGACAGCACATTTCGATTCTTCTCGGCCCCGTCACGGATAAGATCGAACGCGCCATCAGCGACCCCACCGATGCGCGCACTAGCGCGCGCTATGAAGCCGATTGTTTGACGGCCGATGGACTGCGCATCCGCCTCGGCTTCGGCATCGCGCCGCTCTTCGACGAAAGCGGGAAGACGACCGGACTTGTGATCACCTTCCAAGATTTAACGCAGGTACGCGCGCTTGAAGACGCTTCGCGCCGTCAAGATCGGCTTGCAGCCGTCGGGCGCGTGGCGGCTGGCATCGCCCACGAAATTCGCAACCCGCTCGCTTCGATGCGTGGTTCGATACAAGTACTGCAATCTGAGATGCACGAGCGTCCGGCTCAAGCCGAATTGATGGAGATTATCTTACGCGAATCGGATCGGCTGAATCACATCATCACCGATTTTTTAACTTACGCCCGCCCGCCCGCGCGCACGCTTACGGAAGTGGACGTGCGCGAACCGCTCCGGGAAACTTTCACACTGCTTCGCCACAGCCCCGAACTGCGCGATGGGCACACGCTTGACGAGAAATTACCGGAGCGACCGGTCGTCGCGCTCGTTGACGCGGCCGGACTCCGGCAGGTCTTCTGGAATCTTTCGCGTAATGCCCTACACGCGATGCCTAAAGGCGGACGCTTGCTCGCCGAAGTCGAACGCGCGGAGCAGGAACGCGTGCGCATCACATTTACCGATACGGGCGACGGCATGACGCCCGAACAAGTCGAGCGACTCTTCGAGCCATTCTCTTCTTCAACGAACGGTGGTACCGGACTCGGACTCTCGATTGTTTATCAGATCATCCGCGATCATAATGGTACAATCAACGTCCGCAGCCGTGAAGGACACGGCACGACGATCACGATTGAAATTCCCGGAAGAAGCCAGGAGTCAGAAGTCAGAATGGAGAATAACGCACTGGCTAAGACTTTCCGTGACTTATAACGGCCATGACCAAAGGCAAAGCGCATTTTCCTAACATTCAAACTTACACAATATCTATTAAGTAGGTTTGATAAAACGACGGACGAGAGGGTGAAATAATATAAATTTTAATGGTTGCAAAGTTTCATAGAAAGATAATGAATACCATTGCATCGCTGATAATTTTGATTGCCGTTGTTCAATCGGTTCTGGTTGTCATCTCCTTAGTCGGGTGGTGGCGCGGCGTAGATAACGTCGCGTTTCCCGGACTTGGATTAATCGTTGCAACTCCCGCAATCATCGTTTTATTTTTGATTCTGAACGTCATATTTGTTATTGCCGCCGCTTTTATCAAACCACCAAAAGACTCTGTCAGCGAAACAAGAGCAGAGCAGGATTTTGAATACCCAAACGATATTTTCAGTGGCTGCGGTAACGGAACGCTTACATTATCGTTAGCTAAAAATCCTGACGATTATGATGCGAAAACAGACCGTTGGCTTTATGTTTGTATCAACGATGATGATTTAGAAGCCATTTCTTTGATGATTTTTGAGGTAGAGACGGGAAAACCTTATATCGACGCAGAACATATTCTTAAGAAAAGAAATGATGACCGAGAACTATTCCGAAGGTTGTTTCCTGCATATCCAATGCTCGGTAGGATTAACTACATTTTCGAAGACATGGTTTTTACACCTGAGGAAGTTGGATAATTGCGCAAAGAATGTTTGAAGTTGCAATCTACAAAACATAATTCGGCGGCTGACTTAGCTTTCCGTAAATTGATTTACGCCTGTAATGAAGCGTTGAAGGATAATTTTTATTTAGAGTTTTCTAGTGACTGACTATGAAAGCATTTGCACGTGGAGTGGCTGTGAAGATTCCTGCCGCTAGTAACTCGATCTGGGCGCGCGATCTTCAGTACGGTGACATACACGAATCTATGTCTCAACTAGAAAAAGTCAATAGATTACTCGAACGCTACACGACAGCTATCCTTCATTCTGACTCCTGACTTCTGACTCCTGACTTCTACGTTATGGCTAATCTTCTTATTGTTGATGACGAACCAAGTATGAGACAGCTTTTAACGCTTGTCTTCAGCCGCGCGAATCATAAAGTGCGTGCGGCGGAGAACGGGCGGCACGCATTGGAACTTTTGCGTAAAGAGAAAGCTGACCTGATCATCTCAGATGTGAAGATGCCGGATATGGGCGGCATCGAACTGCTGCGCGCGGCGCGAGAACTACTGCCCGATGTCGCCGTAGTGATGATGACGGCTTTTGCGACCGTGGACACGGCGCGCGAAGCTTTCAAGCTCGGCGCGGATGATTTCATTCAGAAGCCGTTCGACATTGAAGAGTTGAAGTTGATCATTGAGAAGGCGCTCGAACGCTTACGGCTCGTCGAAGAGAATCGCGCGTTTAAGCTTGCGCAGCGCGAGCGCGGGCAACTCGATCAGATCATCGGGCGTTCGCCGAAGATGCAAGCCGTCTATCAAATGATCGAGACGGTCGCGGAAGTTCCTTCAACCGTTTTGATCACGGGCGAATCGGGCACGGGCAAAGAACTCGTCGCGCGCGCGATTCACAATCTCAGTCCTCGCACCGATCAACCATTTATTTCGATCAACTGCGGCGCGTTTACCGAAACGCTTCTTGAATCGGAACTCTTCGGCTACGTGCGCGGCGCGTTTACGGGCGCAACCGCGAACCGTAAGGGCTTGTTTGAGGCGGCGAGCAAGGGCACGATCTTTCTCGATGAGATCGGCGAGATGTCAACGGCGATGCAGGTGAAACTGTTGCGCGTGTTGCAGGAGCGCAAAGTCCGACCCGTCGGCGCGCACGAAGAGATGGAAGTGGATGCGCGCGTGATCGCCGCGACCAACCGCGATCTGACCGCGATGGTTAAATCGGGTGCGTTCCGCGAAGACCTTTACTATCGCATTTCGGTGATCCCGATTGAACTTCCGCCGCTCCGGGAAAAGACGGAGGACATCGCTAATCTTGCCGAACACTTTGTGCAGAAATTCAGCCGTCAAACCAATCGCAGCTTACGCATCTCCGAGCGCGCCGTCGAGTTATTGGAACGTTACTCGTGGCCGGGCAACGTGCGCGAACTCGAACACACGATGGAGCGTGCCGTCGCGCTCGAACGCTCCGAAGAGATTCAACCTGAACGATTGCCGGAGCACGTCACGAACTACAATCCGGCGCACATTCAATCGGACTTCGGACTTCCCGAAGAAGGCTTCAACCTCGTCGCGCATCTCGATCAGCTTGAGAAAACTTACCTCGTCGAAGCCCTCCGCCGCACGGATGGCAACCAGACGCGCGCCGCCGAAGTTTTGCATCTTTCGGTGCGCTCGCTCCGCCACCTGCTCGACAAACACGGCATCCGAAATTTAACCGCGCAGATGCGTGAATCCTCCGCCCGCAGCGGCGGTTAAAAAACGCGCCGTTCGCCACGATTTTCAAATTCGCGGCACATGTCTTGCCTAAATTGGGTTGGTTTCGGCAACGATCTTTGCCTGAGCTAAAATCCCCGCCTGTGAGTCAAGCCATGCCATATCTCAACAATTTCCCCATGAAAGAAAGCGGATTTACCCTTGTCGAATTGTTGATGGTCGTTGCGCTCATCGGCATCATCTCGGCGTTGGCCATTCCAAACTTCCTCAGTTCTCAACGAGCTGCGAGAGCATCTTCGGCGATCAGTTCCATGCGCCTTATCCACTCCAGTGAAAGCTCTTACAACAGCGCAAAGGGCAGCTATGAAAGCCTTGAAACGCTCGGCGCGGCGGGTTTCCTTAATGATCCATCCTTGCGTAGCGGCAGCAAAGAGGGTTACAGCTTTGTTTTAAGTTTGAGCGATAACAACGGCAAATTTGAAGTTAGCGCGACACCTCTGCTCGTTCCCTCAGCATCGCAATACTTTTTCATTGACACCTCTGGCGTGATT
>JACDAW010000203.1 GCA_013695245.1 Pyrinomonadaceae bacterium
GAAGTTTTCCATTTGCCGGACATGGCAACGGAAGAAGCGCGACTCGCGCTGCTGCCGAAGAAGGCTTCTGCGCAACAAATCGCTTCTTTGATTTTCACATCGGGCACGACCGGGCAACCGAAAGGCGTGATGCTTTCGCATCGTAACATGACGCACATGGTTTCGATGCTCTCAAGTGTTTTTGACATGTCAACGAGCGACGGTGTGCTCTCCGTGTTGCCGCTTCATCACACGTTTGAGTTTTCAACCGGCTTCTTAACGCCTTTGAGTCGTGGCGCGCAGATCACCTATTTGCCTGAACTCACGAGCGAAGAACTCGCGCGCGCGATCTCAAACGGACACGTTACCGGCATGGTCGGCGTGCCCGCCGTGTGGGAAGCTCTGCACCGTCGCATCAAGAATCGCTTGCACGAGCGCAAATGGATCGGAGGGGCGGCCGACGCCGTGGTTCGCGCCAATAGTTGGCTGCGCGACCGCACGCCGCTTAATCTCGGACAAGTCATCTTCTACCCGATCCACGAAGGTATGGGCGGCCGCATACGTTATTTCATAAGCGGCGGCTCGGCTTTAAGCGAAAAAGTTAAAAGCGATTTGCACGGACTAGGATTCACGATCCTCGAAGGCTACGGTTTGACGGAAGCCTCGCCCGTTTTAACCGTTGCGCGCCCGCAAAATCATCTGCTAACGGGAAGCGTCGGAAGGCCGCTGCCCGGCGTCGAAGTGCGCATCGCAGACCAGAACGCAAACGGCATCGGAGAAGTCATAGCGCGCGGCGCGAACATTATGGCTGGTTATTTTGAAAACGAAACGGCGACGCGCCAAGTGATCGTTGATCGCTGGCTGCACACGGGCGATCTTGGCAAGTTTGACGATGACGGAAACCTGTATCTTGTCGGCCGCTCGAAAGAGATCATTGTTGACACGAACGGCAAAAATGTTTATCCAGACGAGATCGAAGATGCCTACGCGCATTCGCCTTTTATCAAAGAATTGAGCGTCGTCGGGCTGCCGGATGCGGAAGGCGGCGAGAAGGTCGCGTGCATGGTCGTGCCTGATTACGGACATGACATTTCGCTTTCGCGCGCCGAAGTGCGTCGCCGCATAGAAGAGCATTTCCATGACGTTTCATCCACGCTTCCGTTCTTTAAGCGCGTCAAGGTTTTGCATTTCAGTGACCGGGATTTACCTCGCACCGCAACGCGCAAAGCGAAGCGTGCAGAGATCGTGCTTGCGTTAATGAAGCTCGAACAAACCTCGCGCGCATCTGTTGCTGCGGCGCGCCGGAGGAGCGGGAAAGCAGCGGGCGCAAAAAGAAACGAGGCGACATGGTTGCTTGAGATCGTCGCGGGCGTGAGCAACAAGTCGCTTGCGGAAATCACTCTCGACACACGCTTAACCGATCTCGGCTTTGACAGTTTGATGTACGTTGAACTTGCAAGCGCGATTGAAGCGGCGGGCGGCGTGCTGCGTTCGCCAGACACGCTGACCGAAGTGCGCGACTTGCGCGAACTCTCTACGGCCGTCGTGCGCCAGCCTTCAGCAGATGACGTGCGGGCGGCTGAAACGGCGCGCCTCGAAACGGAGCGGCGCGAAGACGAAGACATTTACATTCCTTCGCTCGTGCGCTCGGTCGGCAACAAAGGACTCGACGTGTTGCAGCGCGCCTTCTACGAAAGACTTTTACATACGCGCTACGAAGGGCGCAGCCACATCCCCGTCCATACCAATTTCATCGTCGCCGCAAATCACACCTCGCATCTCGACATGGGATTAGTGAAAATGGCTTTAGGCGATGCGGGGCGCGACATGGTGGCGCTCGCCGCCGCCGATTATTTCTTCGACAATAAATTCAAACGCGCCTACATGGACAACTTCACTAACCTTGTTCCGATGGAGCGCTCCGGCAGTCTGCGCAAATCCTTGCGCCACGCTCGTTCGTTTCTCGATCAAGGTTATAACGCACTGCTCTTCCCCGAAGGCACGCGCTCTTTGACCGGGGAAATCACCGAGTTTAAACCCGTGATCGGCTACCTCGCGCTTTCGGCGCGCGTCGGCATTCTGCCCGTCTATGTTCATGGCACGTATGAGGCTCTGCCGAAAGGCTCAAACATGCTTAAAAGCCGCGAAATCGGCGCGCGCATCGGGCGTTACCTGAGCGTCGAAGAACTTGAAGCAATGACGAAGGGAATGCAGAAGTCGGAAGCATACCGCTTGATCGCTGCGCTCGTCCGCCATGAGATCACAAACATGCGCGACAATACGAAAAACGCTTTTGACGCGCGCGCCTTGCGCCGCACTTGGAAAGCGGAGCGTCGTTACGCACACGAAGAAGACGACCAAGCGACAACCGAGCTTGCTCAACTTGGAACGAGCACAGACTAATTTCACTTCAGCAACGCTTAACTAGCAGTTAGTTTTCACTCTGCGGTCATCTCAGTCTAAAAAACTGCGGCGCAATTTTTCTACGACGTTTAATTCAAAGTGGTCACAACAAAGAAACAACGCACAGCGCGCAAACCGCCAGTTTCAAAGAGCGCCTCCGCGCGAAAGAAAACTTCGCTCACGCGCAAAACACAATCCGTCACGCTTGTGACAGGCGGCACAGGCTTTCTCGGTCGTCACCTTGTAAGTCAACTCACCGCAGCAGGCGCAACGCCCGTTCGCGTGCTGGCGACTCACAGACCCGCGTGGCTCTCAGAGCAAGGCATCGAAGTCATTGAAGGCTCGGTCACGTCGCCTGATGATGTGGCGCGAGCGAGCGAAGGCGCAAGCACCATTTATCACTTGGCGGGGCGCGTCTCACGCGAAAAGGAGGACGCACGCGAGATGTATCGTCTGCACGTTGAAGGCACGCGCGTGTTGTGTGAGGGTGCGCGAGCGGCGGGCACTCAAACAATCGTCCTCGCTTCGACGAGCGGCACGATTGCCGTCACGGAAAAAGGCGACGCCATGCCGGATGAAATGTGGCCGCCGCCCGTTGACATTATCGCGCGCTGGCCTTACTACGCGAGCAAGATATATCAAGAACGCGCTGCGCTCGAAAACTTTTCGGGCGACGGGCGGCGGCTCGTGATCATGAATCCGAGTTTATTGTTGGGGCCGGGCGATGAGCGTTTGAGTTCGACGAAGGTCGTGCTTGATTTTCTCGCACGCAAGATCATCTCGATTCCAAACGGCGGCTTAAACTTTGTTGACGTGCGCGATGTGGCTACAGCATTCATCAATGCGGCTGAGCGTGGGCGACATGGCGAGCGTTATCTGGTGGGCGCGGCGAATTGGAGTTTCGAAAAATTCTTCGGTCGCCTCGAACGCTTAACGAAAGTCGCCGCACCGCGTTTCGCCCTTCCCTCGAAACTCGCCACGACTGGCGCGAGCGTGCTTGATTCGCTTTACCGCAACTGGAAACTCGCCCCGCCCGTCGAAGCGGCAGCCGTCGAAATGGCGGAATATTTCTGGTATTTCAACTCCACGAAAGCCGAACGCGAATTGAATTTCACACCGCGCGATGGGGCCGAAACCCTACAAGATACCGTCGCCTACGTGCGCGAGAATTTTCTCGGTAACGAAGCCTTCGCTTAGTAAGTTTATAAAAGATAAGTTTTAATCCTTTGGCGTTTCGCCTTATTTATTCTGAAGCACGCGAAATTGCGCGCTAACAAATAACGAAGTTATAATTCGTGTTGTGAGGCAAAACACATGAATAAAACGATCATCTTCTCACTTCTTTTCGCTGCCGTCGGCGTGATGTTTATGGGCATCAGTATTCCGCTCATCTTAGAGCGCGTGCCGCCGAACGGGACTTACGGCTTTCGCAC
>JACDAW010000207.1 GCA_013695245.1 Pyrinomonadaceae bacterium
AACGGCTGCTTGATTCATGTTAGTTTTGGTCGAAGCCACAGCCTAAAGTTGATGTTATAGCACTCGCATCAAGCGTTACCGATAAAACCGCTTGAATTAACCGGCATGTTACTTGTCATCAACCTCATGTGTCAATATTTTGATCGAAATAGCGTTGTCGCCTCCAAAACAAATCTTTAACGATTTCTTCCGCTCTATCCGGCGCGTTTAACTTTAACGATGCCTGATGGACGCCGCACGAATCAAAAAGTTATACTTTGCTTTCTCTGAAACGCAATTTATCATTGTAGTTTTTCCCGGAGGACTGTAAAAACACCTGTGTCAATCTCTTCAACCGCTTTCCGCCTCGCGGCGCGCCTCGATGAGGTCGGGTTTTCCGACATCGTTAAGATTCGCAATAAGATTATGGACTTGCGCGCTGCGGGCGCGACCGTCTATCAGTTCGAGGGCGGCGAGCCTTTTCCCAACACGCCCGATCATATTAAAGCCGCGATGAAACGGGCGCTCGACGAAAATCGCACGCGCTACGCTCCATCTTCCGGCATCACTGAGCTCTGCGCCGCGATTGTCGAAAAGGTAAACAGGCGTAACGGCATTCCGGCGACGCCGACGGATGCCATCGTCCTTAACGGCGGAATGCAAGGACTCTTCGGCGCGTTTCAATCCGTCGTCAACCGCGGCGAAGAAGTGCTGCTGTTCTCTCCCTACTGGACGCCGATTAAAGATTTGATCGCCAACTGCGAAGCGCGTCCTGTGCTTGTTCCGACAATGGAAGCGCGCCGCGCCGGATTCACCGAGACTCTTGCGCGATACCTGACCGCTCGCACCCGCGCGATCTATTACAACACGCCGCAGAATCCGACCGGAACAGTTTTCACGCGCGCCGAAACGGAAGCGGTCGCGCGCTTCGCGCAGGAACATGATCTTATTGTTATCGCCGACGAAGCTTATGAAGATTTAATCTACGACAGCGAACACGTCTCCATCCAATCGCTTGACGGCATGATGGAGCGCACGATCACTTCCTTCACTCTTTCAAAATCTTACTCGATGACCGGCTGGCGCGTTGGCTACGCCATCGCCTCTGAGCCTTGGATGACGGGACTCAAGAAGACCACGCTCTATTCGACCAACGGCGTTTCAACTCCGTCGCAATACGCCGCCCTCGCTGCCCTTTCAACGCCCACAGAATTCTACGAAGAGATGCGCCGCGCTTACCGCGAGCGGCGCGATCTGTTAATCGGCGGTTTAAACGAGTTGGGCTTAAAATGCGAGCCGCCCGCCGGAGCTTTCTACGCCTTCCCGGATGTTTCTTCGATCGACGCGGACAGTCGCCGCGCGGCCGACGTGCTGCTCGAACGAGCGCAAGTGGCGACCGTGCCCGGTATTGTCTTCGGCGAACATGGCGAAGGTCATCTACGCTTCTCGTTTTCCACCTCAATCGAAGCCATCGAAGCCGGACTTGATTCGATGCGCCGCAAACTTTGAAGATGGGAAAGTTCAAATCCGAGATCGTTTAAAAGATGCGCGGCGAATTTGATTTCATCGAAACCCTTCGACGCCGCACGGAGAGACAAGCGAAGGCGGGCAACGTCTCGCTCGGCATCGGAGACGATGCGGCCGTCGTCAACTCGAAAAACACCTCACTCGTAATCACCGCCGATCTCCTTGTTGAAGAAATTGATTTTCGACTTGACTGGACGACGCCGCAGTTTCTCGGACACAAAGCACTCGCCGTTTCTCTCTCCGATATCGCCGCAATGGGCGCGCGCCCCCGCTTCGCGCTTCTCTCGCTCGGCGTTCCGCAAAAAATATGGAGAACAAAGTTTGTTGACCAATTCTACGAAGGCTTCTTTCGATTAGCGCGAGATCACAGCGTCGCCTTGATCGGCGGCGACACATCGCGCACACCAGACCGCATCGTGATCGATTCAATCGTGCTCGGTGAAGCGCAGCACAACCGAGTCACACGGCGTTCGGGAGCTAAGCCGGGCGATCTGATTTACGTTACCGGAATGTTAGGCGGTGCGGCTGCCGGTCTGCGGTTATTGCAAAGCGGAAAGAAGATAAAAATCAGAACACGCAGCAACGGAGCGAGCCGAACAACGAAACTAAGCGCGCAAGAGAAGCTTCTACGACGACAACTACTTCCTTCGCCGCGCGTCAGGTGGGGGCGACTGCTCGGTGAGAAAAATTTGGCGACGGCGATGATTGATTTAAGCGACGGGCTTTCTTCCGACCTTGCGCATCTATGTCGCGCGAGCGGCGTTGGCGCGGTCGTTGACGCTTCGCTCATCCCCGTTGATTCTTCGATTAGTGTAGCGCCTTTAAAAGAAATCAGCGCATTAGATTTAGCTTTGCATGGCGGCGAAGATTATGAACTTCTCTTCACTGTCCGTCCGCGCAAACGCGCGTTGCTCCCGCAGAAACTTGGCGGCATCAATGCAACCCTGATCGGCGAAATTACAAGCTCAAAAAGAATTGAGATCGTCCGAGAAGGACACACACGCGCGTTGAAGCCCGAAGGCTTTCAACATTTCCGGCGCGCGCTGCCGCGCAAATGACGACATGCCTTCGTTCGTCGTCGCGTTTGACTCGTTAACCTTCCTTGCCTAGACTCATTCAAATTGGTCATTCGTCCGAAATGTTCTCGTAAAGGGTAATGCTGAAATTTTACAACACGCTTTCCAATCGGCTTGAAGAATTTAAACCGTTGATTGACGGCGAAGTGCGCATGTACCTGTGCGGCCCAACCGTCTGGGACTTCGCGCATGTCGGTAATTTTCGCGCGAATGTTTTCGCCGACATTCTGCGTCGTCATCTGAAGTTCAAGGGCTTCAAAGTTACGCACGTGATGAACATTACGGACGTTGACGACCGCATCATCGCGCGCGCCGCCGAGCGCGGGCAGACGATTGACGAATACACCGCGCCCTACATCGAAGCCTTCTGGCAAGACTTCGACGCCATCGGCTGCGAACGACCCGAAATCGCGCCGCGCGCCACTGAGCACATTGCGGAGATGGTCACGCTTATCGAACAACTCCGAGAGCGCGGTCACGCTTACAATTCCGACGGCTCGATCTACTACCGCATCAATTCCTTTCCCGCTTACGGCAAGCTCTCGAAAATTAACCTTGCGGGTAACATCGCGGGCGCGAGCGAACGCATTGACACTGACCGTTATGAGAAAGAGGACGCGCGCGACTTCGCCCTTTGGAAAGCGGTTGAAACGGAAGCGGAAACGGGCTGGGACGCGGAGCTAGGACGCGGTCGCCCCGGTTGGCACATCGAGTGTTCGGCGATGGCGATGAAGTATCTCGGCACAACTTTTGATATTCACGCGGGCGGCATTGATCTCGCCTTCCCGCATCATGAAAACGAGATCGCTCAATCTGAAGGCGCAACCGGAAAAGAGTTTGTGCGTTACTGGCTGCACAACGAGCATTTGAAGATCGAAGGCGAAACGATGTCGAAGTCGAAGGGCAACTATTATACGTTTCGTGACTTGGTCGCGCAGGGCTATGCGCCCGTCGCCATTCGCTATCTGCTCTTAAGCGTGCCGTATCGCAAACAGCTTAATTTTACTTTTGACGCTTTGCGCGGCGCGGAGAAAGCGGTTGAGAGTTTGCGGAATTTCGGGACGCGCCTCAGTGAAGCGCGTTGCGAAACGGGAGTGAACGAAGAACTACGCGAAACAACTGCGCGGATTGCGAAGGAATTTGAGACGGGGCTTGACGACGATTTAAACACTTCGGTCGCGCTCGCCGCCCTTCATAATCTCCGCAATGCGACGAACACGGCGATTGACGAATGCACCTTGCGCCTCGTGAACAAAACCGAGATCGAAGCGTTGCTTAAGCGCTTCGATTCCGTCTTAAATATCTTCGGGCAAACGGAGCGCGAGATGCTCGACGCGGAAGTGCAACGCTTGATTGACGAACGACAGGAAGCGCGCCGTCGCCGCGATTGGGCGCGCGCCGACGAGATACGCGACGAACTCGCTGGACGCCGCATCATCCTTGAAGACACACGCGACGGCGTGCGCTGGAAACGCGGTTGACCTAAGTGTTATTATTCGCCCGCGTGAAATTTTCATTCAACTGAAACGAGTATTCTCCGATGAAGCACATTCCCCTTCTGATCGTTCTGGCTCTCGCCGCCTCGCTCTGCAAGTTCACAGGGCATCTTGGAAACAACAACAATAACAACAACAGCAACGTCGTTGTCACGAACAACAACGAAGCGAACACGAACAGTTCGCCGACGACCAGCGATTCACCTGTTACGGAAAACTCTCCGAGCGATTCTCCCACTCCGCAAGCGGACGAGGATGATGCGGCGGGCGGCATCGAACAGGGGGAAGTCGAGCAAGCGTTGATTAGCATTAAGCGCCAGTGGGCGGAGGCCATTATCGCGTCCGACCCGGAAGCTAACCGGCGCGTTCTCGCTGATGAGTTCGTTAATACCGATCCGCAAGGGCAGACGACGAACAGAGAGCAGTTTATCCAGCAACTCGGACAGCCATCTCCCGGCGCGACCTATTCGATAGATGAGCCGCGCCTGATCAGCCACAGCCCGACGACGGCGATCATGACCTACATCGTCACGTTTAAGTATCGAGGCGATACTCAACGTATCCGCGACACCGATACGTTCGTTAAGCGCGAAGGCCGCTGGCAGATCGTTTCGTCCGCCTCGTCTCCGGTGGCGGGCGGCGCAAGACGCAGAGGTTAAATCGCTGCCTTATGAGAAAGCCTAAAGTATTATTCTGGTTGTACATCATTGTCGCGGTTCTTAATTTTGCGCTGGTAGTTTTAAAAGTTGTTACTAATCGCTCGCAAACCATGTGGAGCATAATCCTCAATGTCTTTATCGGAACAATGTTTCTCATACTTGCCTTTTCATTAATGAGAAAGAATCACGGCGAAAGCTAACACTATGTTTTACTTCAACGTCCCACATCTTCGCCCGCTCGACATCCGCGCTCACATCTTTGCCGGTTAGCCTTCCCGCGCTTTCCCTCTTCGCAACTCTTAAATCACTTCAATCATCAACCGCCTCGCTTTCATCAAAGGAGAAAGTGTATGTCAACCATCGCGCCGCCGAAGAAACCGCAAATCAACACCGCGCTGCCCGGCCCTCTAGGTCAAAAGATCGTCGAAGCCGACGCGCAATTCGTCACCCCATCTTACCCGCGCCCGTCTTTCAAGCTCGTCGCTGACCGAGCCGAAGGCGTGTGGGTCACAGACGTTGATGGCAACGTCTTTTTAGATTGCAACGCCGGAGTCGCCGTCTGCTCGACCGGACATTGCCACCCGGAAGTTGTTAGCGCCATCCAAGAGCAAACCGCCAAGCTCATCCACATGTGCGGCACAGATTATTACTACCGACAGATGCCCGACCTTGCGCGCAAGCTCGACGAGATCGTGCCTATCAAAGCGCCGACGCGCACGCATTTCGCCAATAGTGGCACGGAAGCAATTGAAACTGCTCTTAAACTTGCGATGCACGCGACGGGGCGCGAGAAGTTCATCGCCTTCTTCAACAGCTTTCACGGACGCACGCTCGGCTCTTTGTCTCTCACGTCATCGCGCGTCGCGCAACGTCGCGGTTTCCGTCGCCAAGCCCTAGACGTGACACATGTGCCTTACGCTTACTGCCTGCGTTGCCCGTTTAATCTCGGCCGATGTGATGACAACTCGTGTTGTTTGGGAAGCATTGATTGGATTGAAAACCGATTGTTCAAAACAACCATGCCGCCGGAAGAATGCGCGGGAATCGTCGTCGAATGCGTGCAGGGCGAAGGTGGCTACGTGCCCGCGCCGAAGGAATTCTTGCAGGGCTTGCGCCGCATCTGCGATGAGCATGGGATTCTATTGATCGTTGATGAAGTGCAATCAGGCATGGGACGCACGGGAAAGATGTTTGCGTGCGAGCATTATGATTTAGAGCCGGATATCATCACCATCGCTAAAGGCATCGGTTCGGGTTTGCCCATCGGCGCGTGCGTCGCGCGTGCGGACTTGATGGATTGGAAGCCGGGCGCGCACGCTTCGACTTTCGGCGGCAACCCCGTCTGCATCGCCGCCGCGCTCAAAACGATTGAGCTGCTCGAACGCGAACTCATTGCAAACAGCGCGGAAACGGGCGCTTACCTGCAAGACGGTTTAAAGAAACTTATGCAGAAGCATGATTGCATCGGCGACGTGCGCGGATTAGGAATGATGATCGGCGTGGAGTTTGTTGAAAGCAAGAAGACGATGAAGCCCGCGCCGGAATTGCGCGATAAAATTGAATACAACTGTTTCGAGCGCGGACTGATCATTCTCGGCGCGGGCGCAAACACTATTCGCTGGTCGCCGCCGCTAATACTTACGCGCGAAAACGTTGATGTTGGGCTGGAGATTTTCGACGAAGTGATCAGCGCATCGCTTTCGTAGAATTAAAGCGGGCGGTAAGCGGCGAACAGATTTATTGTTAACGTCTTACTGCTCGCTTCTTCCTTTCGGCGCGCCGGAGGAAGGATTATCAATGGCGATGCCTTGCAAGTTTCCCATTCCCGTGTAACCGTCGGCGACGTTTGACGGTTGCGATTGAAACGTGATCGTTAGCTTATCGTTTCCGACGAATTGCACGGTGGCGCGAAGCGGGCTGCGCGGGTAATCAACCAAGCTTCCGGCGTCAACGTTTGCGAGGACGAACCCTTTTTGTTCACCCGCTTGTGCTCGCGCCGGAATTTCTTGTGACATGTCACTTGCGATCTCTGACGCAATCGTTTTCAACTCCCGCGCTTTGCCTTCGTCCGCGCTTCTCAAAGCGAATACAACGCTCGTAACTTTTCCTAATCTTCCGATACGCACTGTTCCGCTCAACCCGAACTGCACGCTTCGTCCCGCGATGCCGCCCGACATCGTGAAATCTCCCGAAGTAACTTTGAAAAGACGCATCCCTGTTGTGAACGCTTCATCCGCACTCACGTCGAGTCGCCCGTTGTTTCCGATGGGCGCGACGACGATCTTGGACGGCGATGTTAAGACCTGCGTCACGATTCCGCCTTTCGCCGGAGATGAAGAAGTGATAAGCACACCTCCGCCTTCCGCCCGACGAATGTTGATGCCGTAACCGCCCGTGCGTCTTTCGCCGAGAAAAGCGGCGATGACGGCGTTCGTCTTAAAGAAGTCAGATGTTTGCTCCGGCAAATTCGGTTCCAGCGCGCGCAGCTCGCGGTAAGTTTCCGCATCGCGCGCGACGACAACAAATGGCTGCTCGACCGAACTGTGATTGCCGCTCGACAACACTTTGAACTCAGTTTCCATGCTTTGATTCTCCGCGCGCTGTGGCGTCGGCTCTGCCGCCGCAACATTTCCGTTTACATTCCCTGCTCTTTCGCCTTTTCTATCGTCGTTCCGGCCACTACACGCTCCAGAAGGCGCAACATCGAACGCGAGTAGCAATGCGAATAGCGCGAGGCTTGTCTTCAACATACATTAAACTCCTTGAGGAAACTTCGACGTTTTTAACCCACTGAAAACCGTTCTCTCTTTAAGAACGCGACGCGCGAAGTAAAGTTGCATTCATTAGGCGGCAGAAAAATTTAGTTGCGATGCAGATCACGAAGCGCATAGTGTCGCGGGCGATCAGCAGTTCCTCATCCGTCGGAATAACAAAGGCAGCAAGACGCGAATCATCAGTGCTGATATTCCTAGTCAAGCATTTTGTCGGCGATCTCTTTCATGCGCGCGCGTAAGCGTTCTTCATCAATCGTTAGCATCCGACCGTCGCGGTAGATTTCCTTGCCTGCCACGACCGTCAAGCGCACGTCGCGCCCCGACGAAGCGAAGACGAGCGCGGCGGCCAAATCATGCACGGGAAGTTGGTGCGCGCCGTCGAGTCGGATGATCGCTAGATCAGCTTCTAACCCGACGCTTAGCGCGCCCGTGCGGTTGTCTAAGCCGAGCGCGCGTGCGCCTCCCCGCGTCATTGTTTGCAAAGCGTCTGCGGCCGTGACGGCTCGCTCCGGTATCAGTTCAGAAGTTTTATTCATGCGTGCCAGCAACAGTGCGAAGCGGGCTTCTTCGAGCATG
>JACDAW010000226.1 GCA_013695245.1 Pyrinomonadaceae bacterium
TAAACGCGCTCGCAGATAATGGCGATGCCTTGCCCGCCGCCGATGCACGCTGTGGCCAATCCGTAGCGGGCGTTTCGACGCTGCAATTCCATCAACATCGTCAGCACAAGTCTCGTCCCGGTCGCGCCGAGCGGATGGCCAAGCGCGATTGCGCCGCCGTTAACATTTGTTTTCTCACGATCCAAGCCGAGTTCCTTCTCAACCGCGAGGTATTGCCCGGCGAACGCTTCGTTGACTTCGACTAAGTCAATGTCTTCGAGTTTCATGTTCGCCTTCTCAAGCGCCTTGCGCACGGCCGGGACAGGCCCGATGCCCATCAGTTCAGGCTCGACTCCGGCGTAAGCCCACGAGACGATCCTTCCGAGCGGCTTCTTACTATTTTTCTTGACATAATCTTCGCCCGCGATCACTAAAGCCGCCGCGCCGTCAACGATGCCCGATGCGTTTCCGGCCGTTACAAAGCCGTCTTTCGCAAACGCGGTCGGCAATTTCGCCAAACCTTCGAGCGTCGTTTCGGGACGCAGATGATCGTCCGTCTCGACAAGTTTTGTTCCTTTTCGAGTTTTCACCTCGACCGGCACGATCTCTTCGGCGAACACGCCTTTGTCTAATGCTTCTTTCGCGCAACGCTGCGAACGCAGCGCATACTCGTCTTGCGCCTCGCGTGAGATTTCATACTTGCGCGCGAGATTTTCGGCCGTTCCCGCCATCGTCGTGTTGCAGTAAGTATCAAGAAGCGCAACCATCAGCGAATCTTCCAATTTGCCCTGACCGAGCGGGAAACCGGAGCGTGCGCCGTAGATAACGTGCGGCGCTTGCGACATTGATTCCATGCCGCCGACGAGAGCCGTCTCCGCCTCGCCCAATTGAATCATCTGCGCGCCGGAGATGATTGATTGAATGCCGCTTCCACAGAGACGGTTGACCGTCAGCGCCGGGCGCTCTGCCGGAACTCCGGCTTTAAGCGCAACGTGACGCGCGCCGTAAATAGCATCGCCCGATGTTTGCAAAGCGTTTCCGATAATCGTGTGATCGATCTCTTCCGCCGCCACTTCGGTCGCTTCCAACGCGCCGCGCGCGGCGGTCGCGCCCAAATCAAGCGCCTTTACATCCTTTAACGCGCCGACATACTCCGCCATCGGCGTGCGCTTGCCGCCCAAAATAAAAACGTCACGAGCCATTGTTTTAAATAAACCCTTTCAGTTGAAATTCCGCTTGTTCTGCGAACTCACTAAATTAACAGAGCACTGATCGGCGCGTCAATTTACGAGTGTGTGCGAGTGGAATGTTTGAGAACTGCGTGGGGGGGTCGTTGCGTCCTTATTACTTTGCATCCACATTGCGGCTCGCGCGTTCCGTTGCAAGCGTATAGTTTGGCAGGACGCGGAAGCATGTGAGTCCGACGGCGACGCGGTCTCCGGCGTTGAATTTCGCAGTTGTGGTTTCCGGTTTCGGGCGTGTGACGACGATAGGAATGCCCGTCATCTTCTCCGGCGTATTGATCGTGACATCATAAAGCGGCGGCGCGCCTTCGGCTTGACGCCGTGCCGTTAAATCCAAGCGCAAGGTCAAGCGTTCGTAAGCTCCGACGAAGTTGACCTCTTCGATCACGCCGTTAGAGAGACGACGGCAGCCTTCAGGCAACGTGCCCGTGTGACTCAGGCGCACATCTTCAGGACGAAAGACGAGTTTAACGGCTTGCCCGTCGCGGAAGCGTTCAATCTCATCGCACGCCGGAATTGTGGCCGTCCCGATCTCCACGCGGTCGCCACTTATAACACCGAGCAGAAGATTTGCCGCGCCTAAAAAGGTTGCGACATATTCAGTTTCCGGGCGGTTGTAAACTTCGTCGGGCGTGCCCGCTTGTTCGAGATGCCCGCGATTTAAGACGGCGATGCGGTCGCCGAGTTCGAGCGCCTCTTCCTGATCGTGTGTAATGAAAATCGCGGGGACGTTAACTTCTTTAAGCAGGTGGCGAATCTCGCGTCGCAGGCGCACGCGCGTCTGCGCATCAAGCGCGCCGAAGGGTTCGTCGAAGAGGAGAACTTCCGGCTTGTAGGCGAGCGTGCGCGCAATGGCGACTCGCTGCTGCTGCCCGCCGGAAATCTGCGACGGAAGTTTTTTACGATGATCTTCAAGATGCACGAGCGCGATCAGACGATCAACCGTTTCCTTGATCTCGCGGCGCGGGCGTTTCCTGATCCGCAAACCATAACCGATATTTTCCTCAACGGTCATGCGCGGAAACAGAGCGTAGGATTGAAATATAACGCCCGTGCTGCGTTCGCGCGCGGGAAGATCGGTTACGTCTTTGCCGTGCAAGATAATGCTTCCCGTGTCCGGCTGCTCTAGTCCCGCAATGATGCGCAGGATCGTCGTCTTGCCGCTTCCCGATGCGCCTAAGAGCACAAGCGATTCGCCTTCCGCAACATCGAAGTTGATATCTTCGAGCACCATTGTCTTGCGGAAGCTTTTGCTGACGCTACGCACACTTACCGCCACTTCGCGCCGCGCTTCTTTCGTCGCAGGGGTTTCAACGTCGCGCGTCGCGTCAGGCGAATCCAAACTTGTTTCTTCAGGCAGCATCGCTCTCACCGAATCCTCAATCTAGACTACTCGGTTTCTATCCAATCACGCGCGAAAAACAGAATACTAAAAATGACGAACGAAAAGAGCGCGAGCACAATGGCGATGGCGTTCGCCGCTTCGACTTGTCCTTCGTTGAACTTGGCGAAGATATAAAGCGGCGCGGTCTGCGTGCGCGCCGCCAAGTTACCAGAAACTAAAATCGTCGAGCCGAACTCGCCGACCGCGCGCGCAAACGTCAAAAGCGCACCCGTCACAATCGCGCCACGCAAACTCGGCAACGTCACGTACCAGAACGTCTGCCAGCGCGTCGCACCGATAGTGGCCGACGCTTCTTCTAAAGATGCGCTCATCGTGTCGTAAACCGGCTTGATCACGCCGAAGGCGAGCGGGAAAGTGACGAAGATATTAGCGAGAATGATCGCTGAGGCCGTAAACATAATTTGGACGCCATGCGGCGCGAGCAAACGACCCAAAGTGCCGTAAGGCCCCCACAAAAGAAGCAGGGCGAAACCCGCAACGGCCGTCGGGATCGCGGTCGGCAGAGAGATGATCACGATCAGAGCGTTGCGCCCCCAGAAGTTATAACGCGAGAGAACATAGGCGGCGAAGAGTCCGAAGAAAACGTTAAAGATCGTCGCCCAGAAACTCGTCACCATCGAAAGCTGAAGCGCGAAAACGGCTTCCGGCGCGGTCAACGCTGCCCAAAAGCTGCCCAAACCTTTGCTCGTGCCGAAGATAAAAATTGACGCGAGCGGCAGCAGCAC
>JACDAW010000242.1 GCA_013695245.1 Pyrinomonadaceae bacterium
AGCGCGATTCAATGTTGGCGAAAATGCAATCGGCGCAGGCTCGTATCAAAGTGCAGGAGCAACTCGACGGTCTTTCAGTTGACGCCGAAGTTAAAGCTCTCGATAACGTGCGCCAGCACATCAAGACGACGATTGCCGAAGCAAACCTCGGCAAAGAACTATCAGAATCTTCGCTTGACTCGCGGCTTGCCTCGCTCCGTAATCAAACCGGCGATGTGCAAGCTAAGCAGCAACTCGCCGAATTGAAAGCCAAAAAAGCTGCGCAGCAAAACGCACAGGCAAATAAGACAATGTAGTAAGCAGTAAGCAGTAAATAGTAAAGGCAAAGCGCTTTACACTGCTCACTGCTTACTGCTCACGGCTCACTACTTCTGAGAGGTGATTATGAGATTGACTCCGTTTGCGAAAGCATTCATCGCAATTGTGGTGTTAGGCGTGATCGGCTTTGCGACATGGCATTACAAAGGCGACGCCATCAAGCGTTGGGCTGGCGGTGAGAGAAAGACTGAAGAAGGCGGCGACGCGAAAGGCGATTTCGATAAATTGAATAATGCGCCCAGCGACCCGACGCGCGGCGCAGGCTCAAGCGGCGTCAACTCAACTTCGGTCGGCACGGGTCGGCTCAATCGTCCGCTCGTCGTCGGTATCAACACGTGGGCAGGTCACGCGCCCGGCATCATCTATAACAGCGGCATGGAGCCGAACGCCGGATCGCTTTATAAGAAGAACTTCAATATGGACGTGCGATTCGTGCTGATCGAAGACCCAGCGGCGAAACTCGCGGCGTTTCGTAGCGGTCAAGTGGACATCATGTGGAACACGGTGGACAACTGGGCGCGTGAGGCTTCGATCCTCGCCGAGCAAAATCAAGGCGCGAAGTCAATCATCATGCAAGATTGGTCGCGCGGCGGCGACGGAATTGTTGCGCTCTCCTCGATCAAATCAATCGAAGATTTGAAAGGACACAAGATCGCCTGCACGCAGTTTACGCCATCACACTTCCTGTTGCTTTACCTGTTGTCGCAATCTGGACTCACGCCGGAAGAAAGAACGAGCGTGGAGAAAAATATCATTTTCACGACGGATGCGCCTGCTGCCGCCGCCGCTTTCAAAGCCAAACAAGTGGATGCCGCTGTCACGTGGGAGCCTGATCTTTCCGGCGCAGTCACTGCGCGCGGCGACGAAGCGCACGTCCTCATCTCTACGCAAGCCGCAAGCAACATCATCGCCGACACGCTCTGCGCACGCCAGAACGTGCTCGATCAAGCGCCGGAGACAATCCGTGATTTTATACGCGGCTGGTTCGACGGTATCGAGATGCTCAAAAACAATCCGAATTCTTCGTATGAGATCGTCGCCCGCGCGCTTAAGCTCGACACAGACACCGTCTCAGGCATGTTGTCCGGTTTGAAACTCACGCCTTACGCCGACAACGCGCAATTCTACGGCATCAATGGAACGAAGGCGCACTATGAGACGTTGTTTGACACAGCGTTTGTCATCTGGCGTAGAAAAGGATTGGTGAGCAAGAGCGTGAACGCGAAGGATTGGGCTGACACGCGATTCTTGCAGGCGTTAGCCGCGAACTATCCGGGACAGCGTGTTGAAGAACCTCAGGTCGCGGCGCGACCGCCATCGGAGCGAGACATTCCTATCCTGCGTCAACAAATTCAGATTCAATTCACGCCCGGCTCCGACGAGATTATGGCCGGTTCATATCTTCTGCTCGACAAACTCGGCGAGACGATGACCTCCTTCGGCAACACGATCCTGCGCATCGAAGGTAACACGGACAACATCGGTTCACCGACAGGTAACATGAGCCTTTCGGAGCGGCGCGCGTTGGCGGTTAAGAACTACATCGTTAAAAACTTCCCGAACATTCCGCCGACGCGCTTCCAAACCATCGGGCGCGGCGCAACCAATCCGGTCGCCGAAAACACTACCGAAGCAGGTCGCCAACAAAACCGCCGCACCGACATCAAGGTGATTCTGGGTACGTGATGAAGGAACTATAAACGATGAACGCGAAACGATAAAAGCGACACACTATTTGTATGAAACGAAAACTGCAAATCGCAACTTTTTTAGTGTTTGCCGGATTCGTCGGGGCAACTTCGCTGCCGCGCCTGTTCGTTACCAACGCAAATACAGGTGGGCTTTTAGACGAGCAATCTCCTAGCAATCGCGAAGCAGTGATAAATCAATTGCCTGAAATTCAAGACCTTCGGCACACCAAAATCGGTTTGGGGCAACGACTGACTTTCGGCTTGGAAGTGATCGATGAAGAGGGCGACAACGTGCGCACCGAGCTTATAGAAAAGCCGAAATCGGCGCGCTTTAATCAAAATACTTTAACCGTTGATTGGACGCCGCAGCCGGGCGACGGGCGCAACGGTAAGTTCGTCGTGCAAGTAACCGAGCTGCCCCGCGACAAATCGCGCCAGCCGCGCACGGTGACGAAGGAATATAATCTTCAAATCGTCCAGCGTCCGGTGAAGTTACTGGAACTGCCGCCCGCGCCGCTTGAGGTTGATGCGTTCGTGACGATTATTGACCCGGCGCGACTTCAAGCCGCAAACAGGCAATGGAGCATCGTCAATCTTTTTCAGCGCATCGCCGAAATCGAAGCGGACAAACAGATTAAACCGGGCAGCGACGTTCAGCCGACGAACGGGGCACAACTCTTTCGTGATTCGCTAAGAGAGTTGGCAGTGATACACAAAAATCCAACTCTCAATCCTGATAGCGATAAGTTTGACAGAGTTTGGAATGCCGAGAATTGGCGTTTGATTGCGGTGCGCCCGCGCATCAACAAAAAAGTGTTTGAACTACGCCTCGTCTATTTCAATATTAAAGCCGCCGAGCAAGCATATCTGATGCCGCGAATGCGTATCGTGCGCGGCGTTGATGCAAAACGTCCTGAAGAGTTGCGGCAGAAGAATAATTACACCTTTGCCAGACTCTTTCATGAAGCATTTTTCGACGGCGAAAGCATGAAATCGTTTGTCAAAAATGATAAAGCCAGATACGGCGAAGCGCTCGCCGATTTTATGACGAGAGTTTTGACCTACAACGACCCGACCGAGCCGATGATGCGTGCCAATTTTGCCGCGATGCCGCACAATTCCCGTCTCGGCGGCGGAAACGCTTACGATGAAAACGGAAATTATCTCTTCGGCGACGGCTGGGCTTTAGGCGCGATAAAAGTCGCTCCGGTGATGCGCGACGGCAAAAAAGTTTTAGCTTTTACCAGTCCATTTATTGACGGCTTTGCTGCCAACGTCGAACCGAACAAAGAAGGGACTGCCTTCAAACCTGCTCCGCCGCCCGTCACAGATGTTAATAATCCAAATCATATCAAAGGCTGGGAAAGGTTGATTGACGCGGACGACCACGGCAACATCGCAATTCCCGACGTGCTGTCGGACGGCACGGTGCGAGGAAGCAACACTGACACGACACTCAACCGTTTTGAAATCAATAACGGATACCGATTCGCCGAAACTGGTTTGCGCGACGCCCGCCGTCGCCTTTTTGAAGAACGCGGAATGACCTGTATGCAATGCCACGTCCGCAATTTCGACGAAGGCAATTATCTGGTTGATGTCAGCAATCCGCAGAAACCGCAAACGACCCACGTGCGTCCCGTGCCCAGAGTCTTTTTTATTATCACGCCGACACTGCATAGCGGACGCAACGAATACATCCGCCGCGAAGAAGCCGAACAGGTCGGCAATCTGCAAGGCGTATTTCGTGATTATCTGGGAATCAAAGTTAAGATGAATTCGCCTCTGGCAAGAGATTGGGTTCATGACACGCGCAAAGGGCGCAGCTAAGTCAGTTTTTGTTTTTCAACGCAAACCCGACTAATGAGCTAAAAAATTTGGTGAATTTTCAGACGTTCCAAAACCTTAATAAACGAAAAGCATTTCAGTTCTTAGCCTTCGTCTGTTTCCTAGCGCTTTGCACGGTCACGGTGCAGGCTCATGTCAAATGGTTTGTCGAATATGACATAACAAAACCGCCGACATCGATCGGAGAAGTGTTAGACGGAACTTTCGTTAAAATGTTTCTCGCCTCGGTCGCCGCCTGCTACCTGTTTTTTCTCGCTGACCGATTTATTTATGAAGAAGGCTATCTAGCGGAATTCGACAAAAAGCTGCGACTTTTCGACAATCTTGCCAGCTACATTATGCGCGCCGCCGCCAGCGTTTTTTTCTTCGCGCTGTTTATCTGGTATCTAAATTTCGGGGCGAGCTTTTATCTCACTCCCGAATTGAAAACCACTGCCGGATACGTTCCGTGGCTGCATCTGGTGATGGCGCTGTGCGCGCTGACGCGTCGGACTACGCCGCTTACGGGAATCGGAATTTTCATCCTCTATATCGCTGCCGGAGTTAATTACGGTCTCTTTCATGTTCTCGATTACATGATATTTCTCGGCATCGGTTATTACCTCACCGTTTCGAGTTCAAAAAACAAAAACTTATTAAAGTCGGGCTTCGTCGTCCTTTTCGCCAGCACCGGACTCACTTTGATCTGGGCTTCGGTGGAAAAATTCGCGTATGCAGATTGGACTGTCCCACTGTTCGATGAAAAACCGCATATGCTGATGGGCATGAATCCTTCGACTTTTATGAAGCTATCCGGTTTTATGGAATTCTTCATAACATTCATTCTGCTCGGAGCGGTTTCGGTCGTCGGGCGACTCGTTGCGCTCGGATTTATGTCTATTTTTGTCCTCGCCGTTTTCGAGTTCGGAATGGTTGACGCGCTCGGTCATCTGATGATCGTCGCCATTCTCTTTGTTTTGATTGTGCGCGGACCGACGGATGCGAGAGAGATGCTTGTGCTCAGAGACAAATCGCTTTTCACGGAAGCCTATTTTATGACCGGGCTTTATTTTCTAGCCTTTGTGATGATTTTCATTCTCTACTATGGCATTCATCACATGTCTTATGGCTTGTGAGTGTATCGACAAATTTAATTGTTGGTATCAAGCATTTTTATAATAAAAAATGCTTGTAATCAAATAACTGTTTCGACAAACATAAATTGTCGCATCTTTTTTATGAAAACTAATTTGCGGATGTTATGTCTATTGCTGTTGTTGTATTTCTTAAACAACGCGGTTATGGCGCAATCGCCTTCTCCAACTCAGGAAATTAACAACGCTTCTTCAACAACGAACTCCGCTACCCAAGTCTCGGATATTGAAGAAGTAAAACGTCAATTGCGCGAACAGCAAAGGGAACTCGAGCAGTTGCGCTCGGCGCTTTCACAACAATCCGAAATCATCGAAAGGCTACAAAATAACGCGGCGCAAACAACTCAACCTGCAACAACTCAAGCTCCGACAGTTTTAACGCAAACTGCAAATGCTTCGGCGTCTCCGCAAACTGCCACGATTGAATCGCGTGTGGGCAACGTAGAAGAACAATCGAAAAGAACGACGGAAGCGACCGCCAGAAATCAACTTGGCACGCTCGGTTTTAGCGGCGATTTGCGGATGCAGTATGATTCGCTTTACGGACTGCTTAACAACGCCCCGAACGTCAACAATCCGGCGATTATCGGCAACGAGCTTTCGTCGCGCCAACGCATTCGCTATCGTCTGCGTTTCGCCGTCAGAGGCAAAATAGGCGGCGACGTTTTTTCAGGCGCTTACGCCGCAAACGGCGAACGTCGGACGGAGCGGGAATTTGAATGGGGAATACG
>JACDAW010000262.1 GCA_013695245.1 Pyrinomonadaceae bacterium
TACGCGGCTCGCCGAACGCCTCGCGCACGATCAGCAGGACGGCGCAGCAATCACCGTCGCCATCTCCGAGCATCTGCGCCAAGCCCGACGGCTCGGCACGGACGAAGCGGCCGCCGAATCATCGCGCACGAAAGCCGCCAGCGACGTCGCCATCATCAAAGCGGCCGTTGACGATATTGACAATCAACGCTCGCAGGCTGACATACTCAACTCTCTAGTCAATCGCGCCGCCTCTTTCGCTCCGCGCGTGATCTTCTTTGTTGTTAAAAACGATCAGGCGTTGGGCTGGCGCGCGCGGGGCTTAGAGGGCACCATCGGCGATGCGGCAGTGCGCGAAATTTCGCTTCCGCTTTCGGCTCACACGCTCTTAAGCGAAGTTGTGGCAAGTCGCACGACGTGGAGCGGCGCGGCGGGCGCGCACGACGACGAGCAAATGCTATTTGAAAAAATCAACGGAACGGCGCAAATGCCCGAACGCATCGTCGCCGTTCCGCTTCTTGCGCGCGGTCGCGCCGTCGCCGTGCTTTATGCCGACTGCGCCGAAATGGATGCGGACGCGATCAATCTTGAAGCATTGGAGACGCTTGTGCGCGTTGCCGGGATGGGCGTCGAATTGCTCGCCACCTCGCGCCCCGCGCCGGCTGCTACAAGCACGGCTGTGGTGCCGCCGCCCTCACCCTATCAACCGCGTCCGACCACTACGCCAACGCCACCAGCGGCTCAATCCGACTTTCAACCAGCGGCGAACCCCTCAACTGAATTGAATTCACAAATCTCAACTGGAGCGGCATCCGAAACATTCGCGCCGCCGCCACCATTATCATCGCCACCAACGCCGTCGCCACAACCCGTGATGAGCGCCCATGAAATGAACACTGATGCGGGATTCATCGCATCCGCGCCCTTCCCCCCGCAAACAAACGCTGCTGCGCCGCCAGCCGCTCCGGTTAACGGCGAAAGCGAATCGCCCGCTTCTTCCGCCGCGCAATCCACCGCTGCTGCAACTACTACCGCGCCTGCGGCAACGACAACCGCCCCGCGCCTCGGTTCAGCCCGGCGCTATGGCAGCAGCGCCGAAACGCAATTCCCCGTCGAGGTTGACACGGATGAGGAGCGCCGCCTGCACAACGATGCGCGACGATTTGCGCGCCTGCTCGTTTCGGAAATCAAACTTTATAATGATCAGAAGGTGCGCGAGGGACGCGACGCGGGTAATATTTACGGGCGTCTGCAGGAAGAGATCGACCGCTCGCGCCAAACTTTCGATAAGCGCGTTGCGCCGCAGGTCGCCGCGCGCTACGACTATTTTCACCACGAACTCGTCAACACACTCGCTGACGGCGACCCCGCCAAACTCGGCGACAGCTATCCCGGCGCAACGGCCTAAAGACTCCGGCGGCAATCAACAGATCGGCGCGCCCGTATTCACACGGGCAACCGATACTCGATTGCCTCCGCATCTAACCCAAACTCTCCGCGTAACTTTTCGAGTCGCACGACGTGTGACTCTCGACCGTGAGTTTTTCCATTACCGAAAAGCCAAATCATAGATTCATCTCCCGAACGTTTAGGTTACAAGGTGAAGCAAGGAGAGCAATCCTACTTGAAGATAAAATTTAACAAGCACCCGTTCGCCTTTATCATCGTCGCGCTCTGCCTCGCGCTGGCGATGCTTCTCGCTCCGCTGACAACAGCGAGTTGCGGCACAAAGCAACGCGAGCCGGAAGCGACTGCCCTCGCGCGCCTGCGCTCACTGATGCGGGGCGGCATAATTCCGGCGGAGGATGTTGTCGCACGCATTGAAACGGAGCAAGCTGGAACGCGCGCCGGAGCGTTAGCGCGCATCATCCACGCGCGTGTGAAAGAAGCGAAAAACGACGTGAATGGAGCCGTCGCCCTACTGGATTCATCCGATATTCGCCGCTCCACCGTCATCGGCGATTACGCTTCCTTCACACGCGCCGCGCTGCTTGAGAAAGTTAATCGCCGCGTTGAAGCGCGCGCCTTATTTGAACAACTTGCGCGCGACTATCCTTCTTCGCTTGTCGCGCGCGACGCGCTCTTGCGTGCTTCAAGCATCGCCCTGCAAGACGGCGCGGCGGCCGCCGTGCCCCTCTTCGTCAAAACTCTTACGGACGCAGACGATCCGTCCGCGCTCATTCTCGCCGCCAAAGCTTATGAAGCAACGGGAGATTCAACGCGCTCGCTCGCCGCTTATCGTCGCCTTTATTTTTACGCGCCCGCTTCAAGCCAAGCCACCGAAGCCGCCAGCGCGCTAGTGCGTCTTAATTCAACGCTTGCGCCCGCCTCTTCGGATGAAGCCATCACGCGCGCCGACAAACTCTTCGACGCGAAACGCTACGGCGACGCCGTC
>JACDAW010000286.1 GCA_013695245.1 Pyrinomonadaceae bacterium
GGGCGGGCACGCCTGCGTTGACGTGATAAGGAGGAACGTCTTTGGTCGCCAGAGCACCGGCCGCGACCATCGCGTGGCGACCGACTTGCGTGCCGGCGAGCACCGTCGCGTGGTAGGTGATGCGCGCGTGATCCCCGATGCGTGTTCGTATGTTAGTTACCTCGTCAATGTCCACAACATCGTGCGTGTGCGAGTAAATATTGGCGTAATCCGAAATGGAAACATTGTTGCCGATCTCGATGCCGCCGCGATCATCAAGAAGCACATGACGATGGATGACGACATTATCGCCGATCACCAAATTGTAGCCGAAGCTCCATTCGACGTAGCTCCAGCATTTGAAGTTCTGCCCGACGCGGCGGAAGATGAATGGGGCGAGCATCTGTCGCAGGCGGTGTCCGAGCGCGGCGTTCGCGCCGAGCGGCGAGCGGTCGAACATCTGCCATAGCCAAACGAAGGGCTTGCGTTCGGCGTAGCGGTCGGCGTCAATGTCGGTGTAAAACTCCGGTTCGGTCGTTGTGTTACGCGGATCAAAATTGTGAAGCACGGTGCGCGCCGCAGGCGACAGCGTTTCGAGATTGAGCGACCGTTCATATTGTGCGCCATAGTAAATCTCGAAAAGCGTGTCGCGCACAACGTCATTCGGGTCGCGCTGCCCGTTCGTCAGCGCCTGCCGTAGTTCGTGTAGAAATTCATCATACGCGGCTTCGGCTTCGGGTTGCGCGCGCAGTTCGCGGTAAGACATAAATTGACCTCAAAGGGTGGACTGACACACGACCGCCGATACTATTTGCCAAATAAAAATAATGCTCAAGCTACCATACGTGCTTTCATGCGGCAATCTCCGAAGATTGAGATTTTGATCGCTCACGCTCCGCCATCTTTTGCTGTCGCCGCTCACTTTCCGTAAAGGACTAAATCGAAGTGTGTGCGTCTTGCGTTGCGCACGCTCCCGCAGTTAGGATGCTTCACGAATGGTAAACGCACGTAAGCTCCTGATCGTCCTTGCCGCGCTCGTTTTATTGTTAACCGCATGGCTCTGGTGGAATCGCCCGCAAGAAGTTGATATGGCGGCTTATGTACCGGCCGATTCGCTCGTCTTCATTGAAGCCAACAATTTGCCGCGCGTCGCAAGCTGCCTCGTTTCAACCGACGCATGGAAAGCCCTCGCGCCCTTCGACGACGTGACGCCGACCAGAATAAATTGGCTCACACGCTTTGCGGCGTGGACGGGTATCGGCACGGCGGAAGCGGTTGTGTTTGCCCGCTCACAGATGGCCGTCACCTTGATGGACATTGACGCAGGCAGAGCAGGCGAAGGACTTACGCTTAACATCAAGCCGCGCGCCGCGATTGTGCTCGAAACGCACACGGGTGAAAGGCGCGTGCGGGCAGCGATTGAAAAGCTTGTCGGCAACTTTGCACGTCGCGCTTACGGCGAGCCGCGCATCGAACGCCGCGAAACCGACGAGGCCGCGTGGATCATCTGGTCTGCGCCGGAAGGCGAGCGACGTATCGTCTCGGCCGTTGCGGATAGCGTCGCCATCATCGGCAATGACCAAGCAACGGTCGAAGCGTGTCTCGCGGTGCGGCGCGGCGAACGACCCAGTCTCGCAGGCAACGCGGATTTAGAGGTTATGCGCGGGCGGGTTGACTCTGGCAATGCGCTCGCTTCAGGTTATATTTCTCCATCGAGCGCCGCGCGCCTGACCGTGCTTGCGGCATCTCTTTACGCTGCTCAGAGCGCGCTCAACCCGCGCGCGCAAAGCACAGCCGCCGCACTGCTTCCCCAGCTCACCGACCGTATCATCGGCGGCGCGGCGTGGAGCACTCGCCTCAACGGTGGCAAAATCGAAGATCACTACTTCATTGCAGTTAAAAACAATCTTGCCGCGCGCCTTCAAGAACCGCTCGCGCCCTCAATTGAAACGAACGAGAAGGCGAGTGAATTGCTGCCTTCCGGCGCATATCAACTTACACACTACAACCTGCGCGACCCGGAAAAAGCATGGCGCAGCTTTAACGCTATGTTTTCGTCGCAAATCGAAATGCCATATGCGCTTTTAGTTTCTCGCTTTCTCGATACCGCGCTTGAACCCTACGGCATTCAAACGCCCGCGACTTTTCTGCCTGCCGCTGGCCCTGACCTATGGACAGCGCGACTCGACGACGCGGGCGAAAGCACGCTCATGATCGCCAAAGTGCGCGACGCAGATCGGTTGCGCGCAGAAGTGCGCAAGCGTCTCGGCGCAAGAACTCGCACCGAAAAAGTTGGCGAAGCAGAGTTGCTCATCTCATCGGACGCAGAGCGCGGCGCGGCGGGTTTCGTCGCCGGTTATCTGATCATGGGCGCAGAGAGAGACGTGCGCCAAGCGTTGCAAGCGCATGCCACACCAACAAGCACACTGGCTGCCTCCGGTGTGTTCACACATACCCAACAAACTGCGCACAGCGAAGCGAGCGTTATCACCTACACGAATGACGAGGCGGCAACGCGCTCATTCATTTACGCCATCGCGCGTTTAAGGCAAGGAGCGAACCGTCAGCAAAGCAATTCTTTTGAACAATCACTCGCCGCGCTTCCCTACTCGCTTAGCGCGACGCGCGTTGTTGAAGGCGGATTTGAGAAAAGAACGCTTTCATCCTTCGGACAGTTCGGCGCGATCACAACTTTGTTTGAAACCAACGCGACGCGCTAAAAGCGGCTGCTAATTTCGTTAAAACAAAGTCGCAATGTCACCGCTCTCATTTACGAGTTGGCTTCATTAAGCTTTCGTCTCCGGATAATCGAACGGGTGCTCGGCGAGCACGGCGCGCATATTGATCTGACCGAAGAGTATTTCGAGATACGCGCCCAAGCGATGAAGCACGGGGGCTAATTCGATGGCTCCGCGCGCGAGCGTCGTCTCTTCCACGAAACGTTCGTAGGCTTCCCAATCCTTGTACATCAAATATCGCATTGCGCCCGTGCGAAACCCGCTGAGGCGTTCAAGGAGCGGCCCAACGAATTGCCCTTCGCGTTCGCGCTCGGCTTGGCGAACGAGTTGCAACAGCGCCCATAAATTCTCTCGCAGCAGTACGGATTGCTCAAGTTTAGTTTGAAAGATATTGAAGAGGCGCGCCGGGTCAAGTTTAGAATCGAAGCTTTGCGCGAGCGTGACGATGGATTGCTGAAAGCTGTCGCGCAGCAAGCCATGTGCGTTTTCAACTTTGGCGTAGATAAGCGGTGCCTGCCGCAGAGCGCTTAAACCGACGAGTTCATGCGCGAAAACTTTGCGCAGCTCCATTTGAATCGCGTAGCTCGTGCTATCGAGCGCGTCAAAAACTGTGGTGTCTAAATCTTCTATTCGCATCGCGCGTGTTTCGATAAACTTAAGCAAGCGCCGCGCTTCTTCGCGCACGAGTGTGAAGAGCGGAAGCGTGCCCTTAAGCGGTTGATCGCGGCGCAGCAAATTCTCGACGATGCGCAATCTATCAAGCAATAGGGAGAGTTGCGCGAAGACTATCTTTAAATCCTCCGCGAGCGCATCGGGCAGGAGATTTTCGCTGAGCTTGAGCAACGCCGGATGCAAATTTGCGGCGAGATTGTGGCGCGCGATAGATTGAAGCGTGCTTGAGGCTTCCGCGCGGCGAACTTCGCGCGTGAAAATCTTTCCAATTGTCGCCCAAGCTGCGAAATCTACCTTGTCTGACTTAAGCAACGACTCGCATAGCGTCGTTAAATCGCCGAGAGTTTCGGCGAGCGATGCGAAGGCGCGGTTCGTCGCAGCGTTCGTCTCTGAAGCAGTAGCAACCGGCAGCGTGCCCTCCGTCGCATCTTCATCAAACATGCCAACGACGCTTGCCAATTCCGTTGCGGGTTGCGTATCACGCTTAATCAAGGCGAGTGTGTGTTCCGTGCAGCGCAGCAACGTAGAGCGCGCGATATAAGTTTCGGCAGACCAACTGCGCGTTAAGATTTCCGTTTGTTCGGATTCCTCAAACGGATGATTGTGCGGCAGAAAGAAACTGCGCGCCGCCTGAAGCCACGTCACTAAATGCTGCACGTCCGGCTGATGAAACCGTAACGGCGCTTCATTGTTGAGATTCTTTGAAGCGCTGTGTGGCGCGACGAGCGTCGTCGTTGATTGTGCGAACTCTGCGAAGTTGGAGCTTTCCTTCAAAGTAACAATTCCCGATTCACATTTAAGCAAAGCGCGATAAAAACCGTCCGGTTAGTGGCGTTTAGTTCGTCCCGTCTGAATCGCTTTCTACAGTCCACCGAAATGACAACTTATTGACGCGAAACGCCGACGATTAAGGCTTAATCGTCGTCAAACGTATAGTAACAGAAAAAAAGATAGAGCCTGACAAAAAAGCCTTGCGACCTCAGGCGTTATAACTTTTACCATTTGGCGGATGTCGCTTCAGCAGCATTTCATTTATTTATCTTCTATCACTTGACATCGCTTTGCGCTTCGTGGATGTTACCGCCAACAAGACTTCTCATCCTTTCTTCTCTCAAGGAGAGACCATGAAATCTGTTCCCGCTCTTCTCTTGGCGTTGGTGTGCGGAGTTGTCTCTGCTATCGCGCA
>JACDAW010000290.1 GCA_013695245.1 Pyrinomonadaceae bacterium
CGCACCACCCGCGCCGACTTACGCGCCGTCACCCGCGCCGGATACTACACAAAGCAGGTAGTCAACCGCACGTCAAACTCTCCCGCCAATTCGCCTTTTCGTAAGTAATACATGTATTATAAGCGCGTCTAAAAGGCACGCTCTGCGCGAGGCATTATTTCTTTTGGTGCATAGTGACACGCAAAGAACTGGAAGAGAAACGTCAAAGCTTCTGCTGAAATGCCGTAACTTGCTGTCGTTTCAAGGAGTTAGGAATACTAGGTAGATGTGGAATACGAATTGCTAGTTACCTTCTAACTTTTGCCGCTTCTTTTCGCGGGCATCGAGCGATTCGCGCTCAAGCTTTATTTTCTAATTTTTACGAACAACTTCGCGGTGAGCGTTCGATTGAGGGCTTACCGAAAGCGCGGAGTCTGGCAATTGCAACTTGATAAGAAGGAAGAAGAATGCGACCTATTAAACACGCCGAAAAGGGATTGACCGCCTTCGCGGGCGGTATGTTCAATGCGATTCAGTTTTTCAATCAATATCGTCCAAATCCATCATTTACGCCGAAGTGGTCTGATAAGCCGCTTTTGAAATCATGGCAGAAGTCAAAGCCGACTCTGGGCTGGCCGCGCACGACCGATAGCCTTTGCCCGAAGTGTGTGATCGAAGCGCGCGAAAGGATTTTGAGTCAACCGCAGATCGACTACTCTGAACTCGTCAACGAAAAAGTCGGCGAGATCAAAGCGCAGATCATCGAACGCGATGGCGAAGTGTGGATGGTCAAAGACTGCCCCATTCACGGCCACTTCGAGGACATCATGGCGATGGACGTGAAGTTTCTTTCGCACATTGAAGCGATGTTTCCCGGCCGCGACATCCAAGCGCACAACGACGAGAAGTTGCATAATCACGGATCAAGCACGATCAAGTACGGTCGTGGTTCAGTTTTAACGGTTGACTTAACGAATCGCTGCAACATGATGTGCGACCCGTGCTTTATGGACGCGAATCAAGTCGGCTTCGTCCACGAGCTTTCGCTGGAGGATGTGAAAGACATTCTCGATAAAGCCATTTCGATCAAGCCGCGCCGCCAGATGAGCGTGCAGTTCTCCGGCGGTGAGCCGACGATCTCGCCGCACTTTCTCGAAGCGATTCGCTACTCACGTAAAGTCGGCTACAACTCCGTGCAGTGCGCGACGAACGGCATTGAGTTCGCCAAATCAAAAGAGTTTGCGAAGCAAGCGGCGGAAGCCGGACTGCGTTACGCTTATTTGCAGTTCGACGGCATCGGTAACGACGCTAACTCGCACCGTCAAGTTGGCAACTTGTTCGACGTAAAACTCCGCGCGATTGATAACCTCCACGAAGCGGGAGTTGAGATCGTGCTTGTCACGACTCTGGTCAACGGCATCAATAACGATCAAGTCGGATCAATCGTTCGCTTCGCGCTCGACAATCCGAAGAAGATCGCGTTTCTTTCGTTCCAACCCGTTTCGTTCACCGGGCGCGACGAAGAGATCACGGAAGAGCGAAGGATGCAGCAGCGCTATACTCTGTCGCACCTCGCATACGATGTGAAAAAACAAGTTGGCATCACCGAGCCGACGCGCGATTGGTTTCCGCTTTCGTTGATGGGCGCGTTTGCGGACTTCGCCGATCTCGTTCACGGCCCTGAAGCCGAATGGGGACAAGTCTCGTGCGGTTGCCACCCGAACTGCGGTGTCGGCACGGCCGTGATGATTGACAAAGAGACGAAAGAGATGCGCCCCGTGCCGGAGTTTCTCAATATTCCCGGTCTTGTGCGCGATATGCAGAAGATCACCGACGCGGCGCGCGGCAAGTGGATGTCGAATTTGATGATGGGCTTGACGCTCCTGAAGCACTACAACCCGTACAAGTCGCCATCGAATTTCACGCTCTCAGAACTTTTTAAGAAGTTTGATAAGTCGTTCGGCTTGACCGGCAAGAAATACGGCAAGGTTGAAGGCGACCGCACGACGGAAGACATTGAGAAGCGTCGTGCGGATCGTTGGAACTTCCTCTTCATCGCCGGTATGTGGTTTCAAGATTTATTCAATTATGATTTCCGTCGCACCGAGATGTGTATTATCCCCTACGGCACGCAGGAGGGCGAGATTTCCTTCTGCGCTTACAACACGGGGATTGGCTGGCGTAATATCATCGAGCAAATGCACATGAACGCGACCGTTGCGAAGTGGTACAAGGAGAACGGACGCCACGAGATTTTCGCCAAGGGCAAAGAGGTTGATTTGAACGAATCGGCGGTCAACCTGATCTTGAACGAAACCGATCTGCAACGCCCGAACAAGCCGCAGATGGCGGGGCCGAAAACGGCCGCCGAGGAAGCGGCGATGATGCGCAAGCTTTATCAAGATATGGTTTTGAACAAAGGTAAAGCTCCGGCCGACAAGCCCGTGCAAATCAAAGGCTTGAGCCGTAAGAAGGAAGAAACGCCGACCGCAACTGTTTAAGCACGACGCAAATTAAAAATCCTACGGATACACGAACTGTTTCGCATCCGTAGGATTTTCTTTGACTAAAATGATAAACGTGAGCTCTGCGCGCGTGAGCTTTCCCCAACTTCATTTGCTTAAGTTAAATTTCTCCTGACAAGTTAAATTCAATAATTGCTCGGCTTGAAATATCGAGAACTTTGCTGTCTAATGTCTCGCGGTTGCTTACCTTATGACTCGCATTCTTTTAACTAACGACGACGGTATTCATTCCGAAGGTATTGAAAAAGTAGAAACGGCACTGCGTGAGATCGGAGACGTTTACGTTGTCGCGCCCGCCTCCGAGATGAGCGGCGCATCGCATAGTTTGACGCTCTCGCGCCCGCTGCGCATTCGCCAGATAGATGAGCGCCACTGGACGGTTGACGGCACGCCGACCGATTGCGTGACGCTTGCCTTGAACCGAATTTTGACGAGCGAGTCTTACCCTGACATCTGCGTTTCAGGTATCAACCACGGCGGCAATCTCGGAGACGACGCGACATATTCTGGCACGGTGGCGGGCGCACTTGAAGCGACGATCTTAGGCGTGCCCGGCGTCGCCTTGAGTCTCGTTACGCGCGAGAATTTTGAATTCACACACGCCGCAAGTTTCGCCTCAACAATCGTTGAGCGTGTGTTGCGAGAAGGTTTACCTGAGGGGACGCTGCTTAACATTAACCTTCCACCCGGACAAATTCGCGGCGTGCGCGTCACGCGGCAGGGTTTAAAGAACGCGCGTCCTGTGATCAGCGAGCACATCGATCCGCGCGGCAAAGCTTACTACTGGATCGGGGAAGAAATTCTTAGTTGGAACGCCTCCGAAGGCACGGATTACACGGCCGTCGAACAAGGCTTCGTCTCCATCACACCGATGCGCAGCGACATGACTGACCACCGCGCGCTCACGGCTCTTGAGAGTTGGAACTCGATGAACTTTGATTACATACTGCAAAGGGACGAAGAGTCCGGGCGCGCCTAAAGTAAACTTTCGTATTCCGAAAAGAATTGAGCACTTCATCGCAATCAACACTGAGTTTCGCCTGCCGCGCCAGCGAATGATCGAGCGCTTGCGCGATCATTACGGAATCAAAAATGAGCGAGTGCTGCAAGCGATGCTCGATGTGCCGCGCCATGTTTTCGTGCCTGAAGCGCTTTCTTCGCGCGCTTACGGCGATCACGCCCTACCCATTGCTGCCGCTCAAACCATTTCGCAACCCTACATCGTCGCTCGCATGACTGAGCTTTTAGAACTTGATGAACGTAGCCGCGTGCTTGAAATCGGCGCGGGTTCGGGTTATCAAACAGCCGTTCTTGCTCGCGTCGCCGGACAAGTTTATTCAATCGAGCGCATCGCGGAACTCGCGCG
>JACDAW010000309.1 GCA_013695245.1 Pyrinomonadaceae bacterium
AGACGGTTGGTGGATCCTCCGTCTCAGTGGTTGCTGGGGTGAGGACAGTAACCACGAATTGGAAAGGACGCGGCAATCACCCAAGTTTGCCGCGTCTTTTCTTTTGGCATCAAGGTGTCTGCTTAACAAATATTTACTGCGCGGCGCTTGCAAGGGCGTTCGTGCTACAATTCACAGCAGAAAATTCCTCGCCTTTTGTGCGCACGCCCGGCGCGTTGTCTGGCAAGTTTTATTGCGAAGTCTCTCCGAAATGAATACCAGCGATTACCGCCGTGAGTTTGCTGCCTTTCACTCCGCGATTCAAGAAGAGAAGTATCATCAGCACCAACACCCGACGCTTGATAAAGACTTAAACCTTCAACGCATCTCCGAGCGCTACGCCGACCTGTACACACTCGACGCGATTCATGACCTTGAAGAAAAATTAAAAGATGAATCCGCTTTTGGAATCGAACGTGAAGGCTTGCGGAAGCTTTACGACGGCGCACGCATTCATTACGCGCAAGGCGAAGCGCGCGAAATTGATGCGGAGTTGAAAAACTGCACTGGAGCGGCGCGCGTTGAATGGAGAGGAACAAGTTTGCATGCGCGCGACGTTATGGAGAGAGTCCTACTCGAAACAAATTCTTCCGAGCGCCGCGAACTTGCTGCGCGCTGGCTTGATGTTTTACGCCCCTGCGATGATCTCAAATACGCTCGCAAGCGTATTTTGGACGAAGCTGCGCATCGTCTCGAATTTGATTCATTCCTTGCGCTTCACCATCGTGCAGAAGGTGTCGACGTCCAAGCTCTAATCATTTCATCTAAAGAGCTACTGGAACTCACCGCAAGCGTTTACTACCGTGAACTCGCGCTTGCGCTTCAGCGTTATCTGCCCGGAACAGTTATCGGTGAAGCCACGTATGCTGACGAAGTGTTCTTCAAACGAGCTGCGCAATTCGACGACTACTTTCCGGCGAAGGGAACTGCCGCCGTCTATCAGGCGACAATGAAAAGTTTAGGAATTGATAGTACGAATCAGCGAAAGAACATCAAGTTTGAAAAACAAACGGCATCTGCCACCGCTTCCGGCTGCTTCGCTGTCAACGTGCCTGATGATATACGTTTGAGCATAAGCGGCGCGACAGGCGCTAATGTCTGTGCTAAAGCGATAAGCGAAGGAGCGCGTGCGCAGCATTACAGTTGGACATCAAGCGATTTATCCGCGCGTTATCCTGAATTCGTTCGCTCTCCCGATAGGGCAACCAACGAAGGTCACACAGTTTTGTTTCGCTATCTCTTTCTCGATTCTTTGTGGCTCGCTGAACATCTCGGAAATCTTCGCCCTTCGCAGACAAGCGAGATAACGCGCTTCTTCGCTCTTGTGGAACTGCACGATCTTCGCTCATGCGCCGCTCGACTACAGATCGAAGCGACAAAAATGCAAGACGATTCGCTTGCGGAAGCGAACAAGCAATCTCAAATGATGTCAGAAGCAAGTGGATTTCAACTTCCTCATGGCGCGTTTCTGTGGCTTAACGAGCAAACTCACACCGCAACAACATTCCTGCGCGCTCGAATGTTTGCCGCGCACATGCGCGAACACTTGCGCACACGTCACGGCTCGCGTTGGTGGGCATCGCGGGGCGCGCGTGATGAGCTTATTGACATCTGGAACACCGCTTCACGTTATAGCGTAGAAGAACTGGCGCAACTTACAGGCGCGGGTGAGATGTCTAACTTCGACCTTTTGATCGAGATGCTGACGAAAACTCTAAACGAGGATTGATCTGTGCAACGGATTTGCGTGCGGCTCGCAAAGAGCCACGCGGAACAATACGAAATCGAGATCGCCAGTGGCGCGCTTGAGCGTCTGGGCGAAGCGGCGCGGGGCGCGCTCGGAGCGCGAGCGCAGCGAATCCTTATCATCTCCAATCCTCGCGTTTTTAGTTTGTACGGCGAGAACGCGCTTAAGAGTTTGCGCGCCGCCGGACTCAATGCGAAGCACTGGTTAATGGGAGACGGCGAACGTTTCAAAACGCTTCAGACGGCCGCGCGCGCATTACAGTTTTCAGCCGAAATTGGATTAGAGCGAAACGACGCAGTTATCGCTCTGGGCGGTGGGGTCGTCGGGGATACGGCCGGATTCGTCGCCGCCACTTACCTGCGCGGCATCGCTTTCTTGCAACTCCCGACGACGCTGCTTGCGCAAGTTGACGCTTCAATCGGCGGAAAAGTGGCGGTTAACACAAGCGCGGGCAAAAACATCATCGGAGCTTTTCATCATCCGCGTTTTGTGCTTATAGACACGGATTCTTTGCGCACGCTGCCCGCGCGCGAGATGACCGCCGGGTGGTGCGAGTGCATTAAGCACGGTGCGGTCGGAAGCCGCAAACTCTTCGATGACACGCGCCGCTTCCTACAACACACAAGAGATCAAAGTTTCGCATCACTGAAGGAGTACGACGAGCGCCTGTCGAAGCTGATCGCCGAGCACTGTCGCTTCAAAGCGGGCATCGTTCGTGGTGATGAACGAGAAGCGGTCGAACGCGCCGACAAAAAGTCGCGTCGCATTCTAAACTTCGGACACACCATCGCTCACGCGCTCGAAGCCGCGACAAATTACCGCCGTTTCCGGCACGGCGAAGCGGTCGGCTATGGCATGATCGCGGCGGGCGAAATCTCAGTGAAGTTGGGATCGTTAGACGTGGCGGAATTGCAAACTCTACGCGAGACGATTGCGCTTGCAGGTCGTTTGCCTTCCGCCGCTGACGTTGATCATGACGGGATCATTTCTCGTCTTAAAGTTGATAAAAAACGGGTAGAAGGCCGCCTCCGGTGGGTGCTGCTTGAGCGCATCGGCAGGGCGCGTGTTGTTGACGGATGCGAGGTAACAGAGCGCACGTTGCGCGATGCGTTACGAGCAGCTTTGCGATATGATTCCGTAGCTTGAGGAGCGCTAAGGAGAAACTTAAATGCACCGACCATTCTTTAAAAATTTCGCCGCGCGCGTAGAAAGCGAACGCGGTGGCTCGCGTCTCAGTTTTCTCATCGTTCTGTTCTTCATCACGCTGCTCGCCTACGCCGGATACAATTACGTGCCCGTCGCTTACAGCGCGTCGTTGTACAAAGCGTACATGCAACAGACTGTCAACTCCGCGATGGCCGCTGGCGTTGACCGAAGCCGCGGTTGGGTGGAAACTCAACTGCGGGCCAACGCGAGGGATTACGGGGTGCCGCCGGAAGCCGAGATCAGCGCAGTATCAAATAATGGTCGCATGGAAGCGCACGTCGAATTCACTAAGCCCGTCATGCTGCTTCCCGGCCTGACCATCCAGTATGCCTTCGATCACACAGCGAAGAGCGGCAATTTCATCGGACAATAAAATGAGATTACTTCAGACGACCGACGCGCTTTGCAATTGAACGAGTCCGGCCGGAGCAGACGCCAACCATGTTGTCGGGCACACGCCGCAGCGCGTGCATTGATCGACGGCCGGGCACGGCGCAGACGACTTAGCGATCTGCGCGCGCTCGTGTTCCTTCTGCAAAAACTCGCGCGTCATTCCAGAATCAACAATCTCCCAAGGCAATACTTCATTGTAAGAGCGTTGTCGTGCGGTGTGAAACTCCGCGTCAAATCCCGTTTCGCGCATTGCCTGACGCAGATCGCCGTTTAAGCGCTCCGCTGTTTCGATAAACTTGGCAGCCGTGCGGTCGCCGAGCGAAAGCCATGCTTGCTCATGCGCAATGCGGGCAGACATAATTCGCACTTCAACGTTTGGAATGCGCGACATGGCTTTCGACAGCCACTTCAAACGACGCTTCAGTTCGCGCTCCTCGCAGATCGGCTCCCATTGAAACGGCGTATTCGGCTTCGGCACAAAACCGTTCAAAGCCGGAATGATCTTGCCGACGCGACCGAAACGTTTGCCCGCTTCGATCATACGATCTTTGATGCGCTCAACGAGGTCAACCATCGCTTGCAGATCAGCTTCTTCTTCCGTCGGCAAGCCAGCCATCATGTAGAGTTTGACGGTCAACATACCGCGATCAAAGATGCGTCCGCAGATTTCAATGATCTCGTCGTTCGTCAAATTCTTGTTGATAACTTTGCGCAGACGATCCGATCCGGTTTCCGGCGCGACCGCGATCTGCTGATCGCGCGATTCGACGAGCGCATCAAGGAGTTCGTCAGAGATTTGGTCGAGGCGTAAAGAGGAAACCGAGATGCGGTAATCCATCGCGCGCAAGCCCTGCAAAATTTCGCTGATCTCCGGGTGGTCGCAGACGGCCGTCGAGACAAGCCCGATCTTATCGGTTTTCGCGCGCCACTCGGCAGCTTTCGCCAAAATGTCGCGCGCAGGCACGACGCGCGGCGGCCAGTAGTTAAATCCTGCCCAGCAGAAACGGCAACCCTGCGAGCAGCCGCGCGAAATCTCGATCAGGAAACGCTCGCCCATCTCCGCTTCCGGCGCCCAGACGACTGTGGAAGGCGCAAACACTTCCTGCGCGCGAAGGCTCTCCGCAATTTCCGTATCGCCGCGCCGCATCGCGCGTCGCAAACTTCCTACTTTCGGAATCTCCGCCGACACCGCGCGCCCGACTCG
>JACDAW010000329.1 GCA_013695245.1 Pyrinomonadaceae bacterium
CTCCAAGATTTACAGTCGAGATTAGGCGCTTATTAATCTTTTTTGATAGCCGACAGAAAATGACGCTGAGACTTCGCATTGAATTAAGGGGGCGACACTGAAACCAAAGAGACGACAGAGTAAAGCCGCGTGAAAATCCAATTACTCCCAAGCACTTTCGACTCCGACGGGCGCGCCCGAAGCCCGGAGCAACGTTTAAGCTGTTATCTCGTTGACGACCGTGTGGCGATTGACGCTGGTAGTCTCGGACTCGCCGCCACCGACGCGCAGCGCGAAACCGTGCGCGACATCATCATTTCACACACGCACATTGATCACGTCGCCAGTCTCCCGATCTTTATTGACGATCTGTTTGCCACGCTCGACGAGCCGGTGCGCGTTCACGCGACGGAAGAGATCATCGAACTGCTTGAACGAGACATTTTCAACTGGAGAGTTTATCCGCGCTTCGCCGATCTCAGCAACGACCGCACGCGCGTGATGGAATACGTTCCTTTCCGCGTCGGCGAACCGTTTCGCGTCGCCCACTTGAGCGTAACGGCCGTTCCCGTCAATCACGTCGTTCCGACCGTCGGCTTGGTCATCTCGAACGGGCGAACAACGCTCGCCTACGGCGCGGACACGGCCGAAACCGATCTCTTCTGGCAACTCGTTAACAGCGCACCGCGCCTCGATGCTCTGATCATCGAATGCTCATTCCCAAACTCGATGCACGAACTGGCGCAAATTTCCAAACATCTCACGCCCGCCACCGTCGGCACCGAACTAAAGAAACTTAAACACAAATCTCCTGACATCTTCGCCGTTCATCTCAAACCCGCTTACCGTGATGTTTTGATTTCAGAACTCGCTGCGCTCAATCGTCCGCGCTTGCAGGTGATGGAACCCGGTCGGGAGTATGAATATTAGTTTTTCGACGAATAAGACATGAAATTATTTATTACGTTACTGATAACGATCAGCCTGATGTTATCCGGCGCGGCCGAAACTCCCGCTCAGCAGATTAAGCCTCAGCGTTCGACCGCTGGACGAGCGCGAGTAAGATTTGATTGCTCGCCCCGCAAGCTGTGGCGCGGGGATACGCTGTTGCTTACGATGTCCGTGCCGCACGGAAGAGATTTAGCCGTTGTTAGCCCCGACGGTAAATTTTTCTGGCTGAGGTCTTGGGAGCCTGAGAACAGAGAAGTCACCGCTCAATGGTTTGCCTTTGAAAATGTCAGGCGGCTTAGACTCGCCACGAATGAAGTTGCAGGTATCACTAACGACAACAAGGGGCTAATCTTCACCAAAACAGGGTGGTACAGAATACGGCTTAGCGACAATCTGGAAACAGACGACGGCACCCCGGTGTATGAATGCAAAGTTTATTACGTTCACAAATTTAGACCTTAGGAGAGTCGTGCTGGGCGGCTTTGATAACAAACATCTTAATGGAAGGCGGTTTGGTAAACGGAAGTCACAAAACTTAAGCGCAAGCCTCCGACCTTGAACTGGTAAGAGCTTGCGCCTGAATTTGTGCAGGAAACTGCGCGTGTAACTTACTCCCCACGTCACTTTAGCAAAGCGGATCGAGTTTTTCGCTGATCACGGGCAAGTTAGGAGCTTTTTCGGCGTTGAGTTGCGTGTAGTGGCTCCACTCTTCGGGAACTTTGTCCTCCGGGAAGATAGCTTCGACCGGACACTCCGGCACACATACGTCGCAATCAATACACGTGTCGGGATCAATCACCAACATCTCTTCATCAAGACGAAACGCTTCCACAGGACACACAATAGCGCAATCCGTATAGCGACACTTTACGCACGGCTCGGTCACAACATAGGTCATCAAACTTAACCCTCCAGCCTCGAAGTCGTTTATTAATGCGGAAGCTATATTAAGGTTGAAAGGCGGGAATTAAAAGTAAAATTTTTGTGCGGAAAACTAACGTCGCTCGCAAAACCTAACCCTTGCCGAAGATTTTCCGTCGCAGTGGAGCGAAAAGGAATAAGTACGTGCAGCCTTAAAAAAGAGTCGTCACACGTCTCTGTCGGCTTCGACGATTTTGCCTTTATGTTTCGCTTTACGTTCAACAGGGTGCGCAGAAGATTCGGGTTTGGCTCGACCGAGCGGGCGTCCCGGCGGCGCAAGGGGCTTGCGCAGCGAATCGAAAACGGAAGCTTTGCTTCGCCGCTTCTTCTTCGCCTTGCCGCTACTGGTTTTCACAAATCACACTGACGGAAAGATATTTAATGAAAGGTGAGAATGGGCGCGCGGCGATCTAAATTTCGCCGGTCTGTGGTGTCGTTTTCGGAAGCAAAGTTTTGATAGCGCGAGCGGTTTCTGTACGCCGCTTCTGTTGAAATTCATTCACCCATTCGGTGACCGTCGCCACCATTTCGCGCGCGGTTTGCTGCGGCGTCTTCTTCGCGGTGGTCGTTTCAACGCTCGCACTTTCCGTGCTATTTCGCTGGTCGCGTTTGATTACTCTGACAGGGGCTTTCGTTTTCATCTTCTGTAATACCTTCATGTTCTGTTTCAATTAAACGTTCCTCACAATGCGGAAGTTCCAACTTTGTTCGCTTTTCGTATTAGCCTGCTCCGCACGCATTAAACTAGAGCAATTTAAAGGCCACATTTGGATAGACGCGCTCTGGAAACTCTTTTGCAGTGCGAAGCCTAACTGGACTCCTTAAATTTAACTTCATCTTAAAGCCTTGATAGCTCGAATCTCTTCAATGATTTTCGTGGAAAACTTCACCGCCGCTTGCGCCGCGATCCTCCATTTCCCCATCCGCTTAAATTGCGAATACGCGCCAGCCTTTTTGACCTGATTCGTCATGCTGCCACACGCATTTTGACTGCCAACGCCAGAATCGTCGGTTAAGCATTCGTGGATGGCAATTTCGCCTTCTGCAAGTTTTGCACAAAGCGATAACGCTTTACGCGAACTGCTATTGCGTGGCTAGCGCAACCGCCAAACCGATTGTGCCGTTGAGCATCATTTCCGTAGTGGTGAATAAATTAAATTTGAAATAATCGTTTAACGATGTATCTTTAGTTTTTGAGGCGATGAAACTTCGTGCGCTTCGTGGTCAAATTCGGGATCAACGGCTATGTCGAGAAACGTCAAAATAATTCTTAGCGTTGTCGTCAGCGTCGTTCTGCTTTTCATTGTCGTCGTCGGCGCAAGCGTTTACTGGCTGTCAAAACATACCGGCGAATATCTGGAAGCCGGAAGGCGGACAATCGAAGAGGGCGAACGATACGGACAGCGCACGGACAATGCCGGTTGTCTGCGCGAAGCACTCGCGCGCCACAAAGGGAATCCTTCCTTCACCAGCTCACTCGCCAACAATCTGTTTCTGCGCGGATGCTTGGAGGCGAGCCGTCCGACCGAAAGTTTTTGCAACGACGTTCCCAAACCAACCGAGTTTGTCAAAACCGCGCGGTGGCAAATCAGGCAGTGTCAACAGGCGGGGTTATCCGACAGCTACTGCGGACAGCTATTTTCGCAAGTTCAAAGTTTCTGTGAAACGAAAGATGCTAAGCCAAGCAAGAATCAAAACACTTATTAAAGCGCGTAACACTCATAACACAATAGCAAATAAAAACTGATCGTAACTTCGTTCAGATGAAGACGACGGATTGCGCGTTTGGAATATCGAAGCGGCGGCGGCAGCGCGGGTTTTTGCAGCCGAGCACGTCGTCAACCCTGACCATGTAATCGCGCGAACGTTGAAAGCGCTGGCGGTCTTGTTCGTTTGCGCTATTGGGGAGTTGTTTTTTCTTTGTTCGTTTGAGCCAGCGCACTTCGTAATCATGACGCTCGCGGCAGTGCGGGCAACTATAGCTGGCGCGCTTTGTTTCCGGTTGCTCGTTGAAGAAATCGCGTTCGTTCATAAACTAAAAAGTCTGTGTAAAAGAATAAAGCTTGCAATGTATCGCGGAGCGAGGCGAAGAAAGCTTGTCACGCTTGTTCGGCTTCAAGCGCGCTTTCGGCTTTCTGATTTTTCTCTTTACCTGCATGTCGTCGGTGCCTGAGCACAATCGCTAATCCGATAAGTCCGTTGACGACCATCAGCGCGTTGGTGGCGACAAACACCGGATTCCAAACCAAAATGCTGTATGTCAGGAAGCCGATTGAGGCTGCCATTTGTCCGATGAACAACCACTTCGAGACGCCCTCGCTCGAACCCTCTTGCCACTGCTTATAAACCTGCTTGCCGATAGTCAGCACAAGGATAAGCGAACTGATCCATCCAATCGCCTCTGTCATTGAAAACACCCGTGAACCTTAAATTTTAAACTTCACTTCCCCACGCTTTTATCTTTCAACAATCGGCGCACGGTGGAGAGCAAGCTCTTCGGATCAATCGGCTTCGGCTCGTAAGCGTCTGCGCCCTGCGCGAGCGAGAGCGTGGCGTTGCCCGTCCCATACCCGGTCGTGACCAGAACGGGCGTGCGCGAGAGTTCCGGCGTATCGCGCACGCGGCGAATAAGGTGCACGCCGTCTGCCGCCGGCATGTTCACGTCCGTGATGATTAAATCGGGCGACGTTGTTAAGGCTTCATCGTAACCGCGCAGGCCGTCTTCGGCGGCCGTCACCGCATAGCCCTGACGTTCGAGCGTCATACGCAGCAATTCGCGGGCAACTTCGTCATCTTCAACAACAAGAATTCTCTTCAACTTACTCATCGCCTTATTCTCTTTGCACGAAAAGAATCTAAAACGCGAAATCTATTTACGTTTGCTGCTCACAGAATTCGCGCAGCAAGCGAAAACTATAGATGCCAGTTTGGTGATCGTCGCTCCATTTGAAAGTAAGCGCGTAACGCCCGACGAGTTGCACGTCTTCTATCGTCAGATCGTTTGAGATCATCCCCGCCCGCAACGTGCGCTCGCCCGTCCACTCGTTAACGCATTGCGCGCACGGACACACGCGCCTGAGAGCAGGCGCACTATAACGACACTCGCGCCCGTCGCCCCACGCGATGCGCAAATGTGCTTCGCCTTCCTGCTCAATTTCGCGCGGCTCCACGGCCGCGCCGCGCCTCTCCATCAAATCGGGATTCATGTTGTCGAATCTTCTCTGCTTTTATTAACGCAGACAACTCTTAAGTTTATGCGTTTTCGCGCGCCGCGCTCTCTACTCCGTCTGCTGTAATGTCAAAGTGAGAAGCTGACCAAACGACTTCGCCGTTGCGCAAGATGAGCGTCTGCGGCGATTCATGGCGCACGCCGGTGCGCTTTGCGATCTCGTTTGAGACGTCGCGCGATTTTTGTATGACGACCAACATCACTTCGTCCGCGACTTTCGACATCTCGCGGTAAGCGGCGCTGCTGACGGGGCAGGTCGTGCTGTGTTTGAAAAGAATTACGGGTTCGTTATTGGAGCGTGTAATAAGTTCGTCCAAAGTGTTTATGTCGGCGAGCGAGTTGAATTGTTTTTCCATACCTTGAAATCCGAAAAGACCGAGCAGTCGATCAAAGACGCGGAACATATTTGTTTGCCGAGCTTTCAGTCGCTTCAGGCTTTCTCCTTGCTGATAAACTGTTTGATATTAACTCAGCTTGCCCGGAGACAACAACGCTCCCGAAGCCGCGTGGCTTCGGGAGCGTTGCAAACATCAATCTGAATTACCGGATACGGAAGCTTAACGCCAATCACCGACGAGCACGAATGGCGCCCAGTAGAACGGTTGGCTAAAGCGTTTGCTCGCGATCATTTGTGTTTGCGCTTCGCGCATCGAGGCGGCGGGCGGCTGCCCTTGCCCCGTGAGCAAACGACGATAGAAATTCGTCATCAATTCAGCCGTCGAGCGATCCGAAACCGACCACAGACTAACGCCAACGGTCGGCGCGCCTGCATACATAAACGCGCGTGTCAGTCCGATCACTCCTTCGCCGCGCTTCTCTTTGCCCAAGCCCGTTTCGCACGCCGAGAGCATCACGAGCGGTTGACCGAGACGCAAGTTAAACACTTCATCGGTGCGCAGGAAGCCATCTTCGCTGCGATTGCCGACGAGCGAAAAGACAAGGCCGGTGAACTGCGGACGCTGCGCATTGAGCAGTCCGTGTGTGGCGACGTGAAGCACGCGGTAGGATTTTAAATCCTTTCCCTCGATATTGCTTTCGCTCGCTTCGAGTCCCGTCCATGTGTCGGCACGCGTCTGCGATGTGCGGGCGAGTTGCGCGATCTGTTGCGCTTCGACGGACGTACCATTTAGGCGTACAAGCGACGGAGCGGCAGCGTTACCCGTCGTCGTAGTTTGCGCAGGCGCGCCCGCCACATCTGTGAGCGCGCTGCCCAGCGCGAGACCGCGCGTAACTTCGCCTCCGGTTTGCGCGGCTGCCCCTTGCCCGCCACGCGCGCGTGGATCGCTTTGGCTAAAAACCGGATCGGCGACGATCAGCATCGCTCGATTTCCGGAGTTCGCTCGCGGCTGACCGCTGATCGCGGCGACGACCGAAGCCGACGGCGCATAAACGATCTCGTTCGTTTTAATAAGGTAAGGAAGCGCGGCATAGTCCGTGCCGCCCGGCGCCGTGACGAGCGCACCGAACGGAATGTAGTTGAGCGCGCCATCGGCAACGACGAGCACGCGGCGGTCGCCGATCAGACTCGCGGCGGGTTCAATCGCCGTTTTGTAAACAGCGTTGGCCGCCGTCGCATAGCTGCTCACGTTTCCTCCTGCGCCGCTCGCAGAATTATTTCCGGTGCTGGCGTTGCCTAAGTTAAGGCCGCGTTGCTGGTCGCCGGAGGATTGCAGGATCGAGCGACGAAGACTTGCAGGAAGGATTTGATCGCGTAAGGAAGCAACCTGTCCTTCAATGACGGAGCGCGCGGGCAATTTGTAAAGGCTCACGCTCTTGTTTCCGATTGCCCACATGTAAGACGCTTGATCGCCAAGACTGTATTCAAGCAGCACGGTGCGGTCGTCTAAAACACGCTGTTGCGTTTCGGCGAGCGTTAAAGGTTGCGGCGCGGTGAGCGAAGCGTAACGGGGACTCGCCGCGCGAATCTGGTTTTCGATTTGATCGCTTTCCGTTTGCAACCGTTCGAGTTCATCTTCCAAGTCGCCCGCAGATTTTTTCTGTTCCGCATTGACGTTAACGCCTGTGAGTTCCGTTGCGAGTTCTTGCTGGCGGTTGAGATTGTCGCGTTTGCGCTGAAGAAGTTCGGCGGGCACGCCTTCAGTGATCTCGGTGCCCGTCTCGCCAAGCAAGTCGAGCAAGGAACGCGCGCGCCCCGCTTCAGAGACGCGGAAAGCTTCCGCCGCGTATTCGAGCGCGCGCCCTTGCAACTCGCCGCCGTTTGGCGAAGACGAATTTAAGAGCGCCATTTCGGCCATGTAGCTTGATGCTTCATCGAACACGTCGCGCGTTGTGGCAAGGAAGGTCGAGCGCGCTTCATCGGCGCGGAGGCTTCCGGCGCGAATGGTTTCAATGGTGCGCAAAGAATCGCGGTAAGCGGCGAGCGCTTCGTCGCGCGTTCGCGTGGCTTTATTTTGATCGCGCTCGGCTGAAGCCAAAGCCCAACGGCTGCGTCCAAGCCCGCGTTGCGCAGGCCACATCAGATCAAGGCGACTGTCTTTCTGCGCGCCCGTCGCGGCTTCGGTATAAAGCTTCACCGCATCGGCATAACGTCGTTGTGCGAAAGCGACATCGCCGAGACTCGTGCGCGCGGCGACGCGGAAGCGACGTGTCTGGCCGAGTTTGGCGAGCAGATTAGCGCCGCCGCCAGCGGCTGCGAGCGCGTTCTCGAAATGTTTCTTCGCCGTGTCGAGTTGGCTGTTGGCGAAATCAATGCGCCCCATTCCCATCTCGTAGGTCGAGTAGATGATCAGTTGGCGGTAAGCATCAAACGCTTGTTTGACGGCCATCGCAGCGTTAATCGCGGTCGAAGCGTTGGCGCCGCCGCTCATCGCAACGTTGGCGGCTGATCCGAGCAAGCCTCCCAAGCCACGACGCCCTCCTCTACCTCCGCCGCCGCCCGTCAACGTGTCGGCAGGTTTCTGCGCGTTCATCTGCCCGTAGGCGGCGCGCGCTTCCGGGATTTTATTTTGACGAAGATTAGCATTACCGATCTTGGCGAGCATGAGGTTAGCGTTGTACTTCGTGCTGCTGAATCCGGCGGCCGCCGCAACCGCGCTTTCGTCGTTGCCCGCGCGGACAAAAGAATCATACGCCTGCTGATAAAACCCAAGCGCGACGTTGTACTGTCCTTGTCGTTCGTAGAGTTCGCCGAGCGCGTCCTGTGCAGCCGCTTGTCCTTTATTATCGTTTGCGGCAGTGAAGAGCTTGAGCGCGTTGTCGAGACGAACGAGCGCTTCGCTCGCCCGGCCGCGTTTCAACAATGCTCGGCCTTCGCTGAGCGCGCGGCGCGCGTTATCCGTTCCCGCTTGCGTTGGAGCGGCGGACGCAGGGCGCGGTGCGGCGTCGGGAATTTCGGCGCGCGCGATGTTGAAAGGCGCACCTGTTGAAGCAATCACGATGGCGAGTGGAAGAGCGAGGAGACGTGCTTTCTGGCGAATCATTTCTAAACCTCCGGGGGATTGAGCGACCTTTTCGCGCCGCTCGTCTCTAAAACGAACGAAGAATTTCTTCAATACGAACTTCCATGATTTTAAGTTCGCAAGGTTTTATCCAACCGTGTTCTGCCAGCGATCTCGCTTCATCTGTGAGTGAGATCGATCATGGTGACGAGTTGATTTGTTTGCGACGAAGCGTTCATCCGCACGACTGATGGTTCGGGCGCTCTCTGTGTGAGCAGCGCTCCGCGCGTGACGGCTTCGCGTTCGTCCGTCGTTTGCGTCTGCCCGTAGGCTTCGCTTCTGTTGACGACCACGCGCGAATCGGTGGCCTGCGTTTTAACGCTCGCCCAAATTGTATCGGTCGGCCGCCACGTGCATGGCTGCGGACGACCTCCGCAATAATTGATCAACGCTGTTTCTGTAGGCACGTAAGGCAATGGCTCGCGCGTAACAACGATGTAGAGGCGTTCGGTTGCCGGTTTATTGTCAAAGACGAACCAACGCTCCTCTTCGTTCGCACCCGTGCTTGAAGGAACCTCGTAGGGCACATGCGCCGCAATGCGATTGCTGCCGTTGTTGAGCCGTGCATCGGGGTAAAGCATCTGCGGGTTCTGGCCGTTTTCGGTGTGGAAGATATAGAGGTAGCCGTCAATATTAGATTCGAGATTGACGCGGAGGTGATCGCCCGCGCGGAAGTTCCGTGAAGGATCGACGCGAGATGGATTGCCCGACGCATCGCGCATGAAAAGCGTGTAGCCGAGACCGATGGCCGACGGAACAAACGAGTTGGTCACGTTACCCGCATTGCTCGCCACGGTGGTGTTTGTCCGCGCGTTTGTAGTTTGCGGCGGATTATTTCCCGTGTTGCGGCGCGAGGGATTGCTGCGGCTTGCGACAGTAGTGTTGCTGCGTCCGCTCGCCGTGCTGCTGCTGGCACGGCGGCCGGGCGTTCCGCTTCCGGCACGGCCGCTGCTGCGATTGCTGCCACTGCCCCCGCCCGACTGTGCTTTGTTGCTAAGTCCTTCGGGGCGCGAATTCATAAAACTGCTGCGGGCGTTCCCGGCAGTTATTAAATCTTGCACGGCGAAGGCGGGCAGCAGGGTGCTACCGACTAAACTCAAAAGAACGATGACGGGGAAAAACTTTGAGCGCATAAACTATTTCTCCTTGTGCGCTTCCGAGCAAAAGCCGTTTGAAGGCTGGTGCTCACGAGCCGGTGTTTTGAAGCGCGATGTTGACGATAACGGGCTTGCCCGCTTGCACTGTTGTGGTTGGAACTGTAACGGCGGCGAACGGTTTGCTCTCATCGTCGCCTTCGTTCCCTACTGTGATCTGCGGCGCGCTATCTTTATTCGCGCGACGAAACGCTTCGAGTTCCGCGAGTTCGCTTGACGAAAGCACGCGCCCCGCAGGTTTAGTTAAAAAGCTTGGCGAGGTGAGCGGCGTAGGAGAGAAAATCAAAGTCATTGTTGCCGTGCTCGGCTTGGTGTCAATTGTGATTGAGGCGTTGCCGCCCGGAAAAGCGAAATCAGTGTTCGCGCCGATCTCGTTGGAAGTCAATTCTAATTCGGGCACGGTCTTGGATGTCAAGTAAGCCGTTGCCTGTAGCTGCTCGTTGGGCGCGATAATGTAGAGGTAGCCGTTGGCGCGCGAAACGATGTGGAATTTAGCTTGCCGTCCGCCGGGAAATTTTAGCGCCGCGCCAGCGATGCGCTGATGATCGCCAAAGACGACGAGCGGCGGATAGATGTCGAGCCAGTAACGCAAAGTTTCGACGCTCGCCCCGTTTGCTCCTTCCGTGCCCAAACCGTTTGAGTAATTTTGATTACCATCCTGCTCAGTTCCACCGCGCGTTTGCAGCCATGCAAACCAACCGCCCGCCGCAACGCTGAAAATGAGAAACAAGCCGAGCGTCGCGGCTAAGAGCGTCAGCACGAGAGCGCGGTTCGAGGAAGCGGGCATCACGCCTGATTGAGTGAGAGAAGCAACGGACGGATTGGAATGC
>JACDAW010000333.1 GCA_013695245.1 Pyrinomonadaceae bacterium
TCAGCACCATGCGAGTTGCCGTGTTATCGCTTGCGGTAATCATCTGGTGCAAAAGTTCTTTGAGAGCAACTTGCTTGCCGATTTGATAGTTTCGCAGAAAACCTGTCCCGCCACTTACATCATCTTCGGTTAAGGTAAACTTTTGGTAGTAATTTAATTCGCCCTTTTCGATCTTCTCCATTACTACGCAAAGCATGGCGACTTTGATGGTGCTGCCTGTTGGAAACTTTTCGTCGCCACGCAATTCCAAGCGGTCATTCGTTTTCAAATGGTGCAAGCTGACGCCAATCTTGCCATGAAAGCTATTGGCTATTGTTTCCAACTGCCTTCGCAAGTTATTCAGGTGAGGTGAGGCATAGCAAACACGTGCAGGAAAAACTGCAATCATCATCGCAACGGCAATTAACAATGCAGTGATGTGTTTGAAAATGCAGCTATTATTCAGCTTGTTCATAACCATTCAACAGAAGCATAACGAGTATTCTACCGCGCCGAACGAGCGACCGGGCGCGGATAACTTACAGGACTGCGATTGCCTGTGCGATCAACGGCGCGCACGCCGAAGAAGTAGTTATCTTTCGACATGCCGCGCATCACAAACGACGTGACGTTGCCGACCGCGCGAGAGTTTGTCCACAGGGGCGCGGACGTTTCGCGCCAGACGATCTCGTAGCCCGCGAGGTCGGGTTCGGTGTTCGCCGTCCAGCGAATCTCCGTGTCGTTGGTGAGCTGTCCGGTGACGATGCCGACCCCTTTCGGGCGCGCCGGAGCGAGCGCGAGCATAGCTAGTGAGGCGGCGTTGAGGCGCGCGACCGTTGCGATGTAACTGTAATCAACGAACTCCGGCAGATCGCCGTAAGCGACGCCATTTTCCGTGCGAACGTTTTGATGTTGATGACGGTAATCTTCATTCGGTTCGCAGAAGCGGATGGCGGCGAAGCCGCGTTCGAGAAACGGGATGTGATCGCCGCCGCGCCCATAACGATCTCGACGATAGACGAGTTGCACGCGCGCTGCGGGCACGTAAAGGTCGCCGACGTCTTTGATGAAGCGCGCGAGTTGCCGCGAGCTTGAATCGTTTTCGCCGCCGACGCTGCGGCGCGTTGTTGCTTCCTGCGTCGTTTCATTCGACGGCACGCCTTCACTAAAGACGCGCACCGTGCGGGGATCGCGCACGCCGTTGCCGCCGAGACTGTTGCCGACAATGTCATTAGTAAACATCGCCTCAATGTTCATGTTCTTCGCCTTCGCTTGTTCGGCGAAGTAAGTTGCGCCGAGCAAGCCTTGCTCTTCGCCCGCGACGGCCATAAAGATGATCGTCGCATCAAATTGCCGCTTCGACATCACGCGCGCCATCTCAAGCACGGCCGCTACTCCCGACGCATCGTCGTTCGCGCCCGGCGCATCGCAGTCCGCATCCGTCGGACTTGTGCACATCGAATCATAATGTCCGCTTACAACATAGACCCGATCTGCCGACTCCGCTTGTGAGCCGCGCAATGTGGCAACGACGTTTGTGATCAGGGTGGCGCGCGGCACGCGCCCCTGCGGTGGCGGTGCGGCCGGTTGCTCGAAAGTTTGCTTTTCAACGGTGAGTCGTCCGCCTGAGCCTTGCGCAATTTGAGAAAACTCGTTGTAGAGATAATCGCGCGCCGCGCCGATGCCGCGCGTCGGATTGTCTTGCGCGGAGAGCGTGTTGCGCGTGCCGAAGGAGACGAGGCGGCGCACGGTGCGTTCAATGTTGCGCTGATCGATCTCGGCGATCATGCGTTTAACTTCTGTATTGAACGACCTGTTCGATTGATCAACTTTGGGGTTTGTGCCAGCCGATGCTCGATTTTCTCCCGCCGTCCGGTTGCGTCCTCTTGCGCCGCGCCGTTGTGCGTGCGCGATGAAGTTAGAGGACAGCGTAGATGTAAGGACCATGAGAAATGTGAGCGCAAAAGCGAGCAGGCGCGGAAACGTGCGGACGACTTTCATCGTTGACTCCTTCGATTAAGGTTTGGACGGCGATAAGAACGAACACAGTTTAACTTGTTCGCTCTAACTCGACTAGACGAAAGCACAAGATTTTTAGTTAATGGGCTTGAGTCGCGGATAGCGCACGACTTTTACGACAGGATTTTAACGGATACGATAAGCGCGATTGTTTAGACGGACGATTATTTCGCCGCCGAGTTCGTTAGCGATGCGCCGTAGGATGGGTTCGTCGGCGGCGAGCGCGCGAAACTGTTCTGAGCCGCGCGCGATGCTGATCGTGCTCATCGAAGAATTATAGCTCGTATCGATCCACACGCCCTTCTGTCGCCGGAAACGGCGACCCGCCACCGTGCGCGTCTCGTTGACTCTGACTGCCTCATCGCTCTCTTCGCTCGTGGGAGGAGCGGCACGACGGCGTGCGGCGGAACGCGATTCGGCGCGCGCTTGTTCATCTCCAGTAGCAGGAGCAGGCGGCGCAGCGCCGGAGGTTGATGATGTGGTGTTGTTTGAGCGTTGCGAATTGATGCTTCCCGCTCTCGCCGACGCGCTAGGGCGCATCGCATCCATGTTTGAATTGCCGTTGACGGCATCCGCCTCGCTGATTTTTGCCGCTTCGCCTGTGCTACGACTGTCTCGCGGAGGAGTTGGCGAGTTTCCGCTTTGACGAGCGTTGAGCGGAAGTTCATTTGTCGGACGAGGAGCGGCAGCAGCAACAGGAGGAGGAGGCGCGAAGGCGGAATCCGGTGATGGCGCAGTGTTCGAGTTTGCGGACGGATTGTTTTTCGCCTCCCGCTCGTTCGCTTGCGCCTGTGCGCGTGGTTCGGTTGGCGAATGAGATGCGTTCATGTTGGTCGCCATTGAATTACTGTTCGCGGCGCGCGGCGCGGTATCTGTAGTTGATGTTCCCATATTCGCGTTCTCAGGCGATGCGGGAACGTTCAAGGTCGGTTCGTCTTTTTGAACGCGCGACGCCACGAGTGCGCTATCCTGCCGTTGGGTTCGTATCAAGAAAAACACGGCGACGCAGACAAGCAGCAACGCGAAGGCCGGAACACCGAAGCGCAGCGCGGGCGCGGCGAAAAATTCCGCGAAACGTTTGCGCCACGCGCCGGACGCTATTGTTTGAGGTTGCGTCGCAACTGTCTTTTCATCAATCCTAACAATCGCATCGGCAGCGCGTGTGACAAGCGTTAATGCGGCGCGGCAGTGATCACAATCGGCGAGGTGCGCTGTGTAGCGCGTGCGCGCGGCTGGCAGCAGCGCGTTCTCCGCATAGAGATTCAGCGCATCGGCATCTAAGTGTGCAGACACATCTCCGGCGGCGGAAGCGGCTGGTAGTTCGCGCGCCCCAAGTTTAGCTGCCGCGCCGGATTCGCTTCGCGCAAATCCACGCAACAAAGAATCAGTTTTGTGATCGAAATCGCGGCTCATGTAGTTTCTTTGCCAAACCGCATTCGCGCGGCTGTTTTATGAACGCTCAACGTTCCTTAATCTTGCGCCCTTTCATATTTGCAACCGACGCTTCGCCATAAACGCTTCGGATTCAATCAACGTCTAAATTTTCAAAGCGCAGTTCACGATTTCTGCCCTTCGCTCGGTGTTTGATTCGAGGCAAACAGCGAGTGCAGATCAAATTCTACGTTCGCTTCTGCGTCGGAGAAAAGGCGCGTGATTTCTTCCGGTCTCCAACCGTGTTCTGAACCTAAAACTTTCTCAACACCTTCGCGCACCTCCGCCTGCACGCGCTGAAGGCGACGGCTCGCGGTCGCTTCGTGAACTCCCAAAATGCTTCCGGCTTCACGCAACCGCAGATCGTCAAAATAATAAAGCTTAATCAGCAGACGATCTTCGGCGGACAAATGATTGATCACTTGACGAAGCGCTGACTGTAGATCGCGCCCCGCGCGTTTTGCCGCAAGCTTGTTTTCGGGATCAGTTGTGTGACCGATTGCATAACCTTCGAGCTTCGCGCTTTCGTCATTCAGGCGATCAAATTCCGTGTCATCCTCCGTCTGCACGAAGCGCGACGTGCGACGATGTTTATCCACCGCCAACTGCGCGACGATTGCCCGCAGCCACCCGCCGAGCGAGCCGCATCCTGAATAGTAGCCGAGCTTTCCCGCCCGCTTCCCCTCCGCGTTCTCACGCAGCCCGTAGAGTTCGGCCCAAATTGATTGCGCTAAATCTTCGGCTTCCGCACCCTTTGAGCTGGCGCTTCTGGCCGCTGCGCGCACCGTCGCTCCATACTCGTTTATTAAATAGCTCCACGCCGTTTCGTTGCCCTGCTCACAAGCAAGCACTAAACAAAGTTCGTCGGCGTGAATGCGCGCGAAAAAATCGCTGACCGCTTGCGCCGTCGGTTGCGGCTCGTCGCGCAATAAATATTTTTCGAGAATATGCCGGAGACGTTCTGTGAGAAGACGGATTTCGACGGCGCGATTATTCACGGCGCGCGCGAGCAAGCTTCGCGCCGCTTTCTCCACAAGCTCATCCTGTTCTGGGGAGACCGCCTTCCGGCTCATAGATATTGTACTCTGTTGCTCCAAGCAGCAGAATTTATGCTATCACGGATCGGTTAATCATCGCTCGGACATCTGCTTTGACATGTTTTATAAGCGTAGGATAAAGTTTGATAAATTTTTGATTCAAGATTTGCTGATCGGCGGTAGTTTTATTTTAAGATCGCAAGTCTGCAAGTGCGAATCACAAATTTAAAACCTCTTTATGCTTCGCGTGACTGAAATTTTCCGCTCCATTCAAGGCGAGTCAACGCACGCCGGTCGCCCGTGTGCGTTTGTGCGTTTGACGGGTTGCCCGATGCGTTGCAGTTGGTGCGATAGCGCGTACACGTTTACGGGCGGCGAACGGATGACGCTTGATGAGGTGATGGAGCAGGTGCGCGCGATGAATTGCCGTCTCGTCGAAGTAACAGGCGGCGAACCGCTCGCGCAGCGCGAAGCTTTCACGTTGATCGAAAAACTGTGCGACGAAAATTACGAAGTGCTGGTGGAAACCGGAGGCTTCATTTCAACGGAAGATGTGGACAAACGCGCGGCGATCATACTCGACGTGAAATGCCCCGCATCGGGCGAAGCGGAACGTAATCACTGGGCGAATCTCGAACGCTTGCGCGCCGACAAGGATGAAATCAAATTCGTGGTCGCTAACGAAGCGGATTGGGAGTTTGCCCGCGCAATCGTCCAGCGTTACGATCTCGAACGCGCGGCGCGCGCCGTGCTCATCTCGCCTGTGTGGACGAGCGTTGATTTTCGCCAGATGGCGGATTGGGTTTCCGCGAGTGGCCTGAACGTAAGGATGCAACTGCAGATGCACAAAACCATTTGGGGCGCGGAGGCGAGGGGCGTATGAAGGAAAGTAGGAAGGCGGAAGGATGAAAATAGGACTATGGGCGGAAGCAATGAGATCGTAAACGACGCGGCAGATGATTTTGATTCCGCCTTCCGCCTTCCGCCTTCCGCCTT
>JACDAW010000334.1 GCA_013695245.1 Pyrinomonadaceae bacterium
CTCTCCGCCCTCTGCTTGTTCGGCGCGCTCACCGTGCATTCGCAGCAATCGAACGCGCTCCGCCGCATCACCGCGACGCCCGAAGAAACTTTGAGCCTCAATCCTTCCGTGAGCGGCGACGGCCGCCGCATCGCCTTTGAATCGAATGAAGACATTGCGGGCGCAGGCGACACCGACTCAAACTTTCGCGCTATTCTTGCAGACATCTCCGGCGCATCCGCCTCTTTCACGCAAATGGCCAAAACGCGCGCCGTCGCGCCCTCGCTTTCGCAAGACGGCGCGCGCGTCGCTTTCGCCACACTCGCCGATCCACTCAGTTCAAACACGGACGGCAACTCCGAAATTTTTCTTTACGACGCTTCAGGACTACGACAGATCACAAGCACTTCGCCCGATGACATTTCGGCGCGCGTGCGCAACGGAAACTTCCAGCCCTCGATCTCCGACGACGGACGCTTCATCGCCTTCTCTTCCAACCGCGATCTTACGAATCAAAACGCTGACCGCAACTTTGAAATCTTCCTTTACGATTCTTCAACTCAAAGCTTCAGACAGTTAACGAATTCTTCCGGCATCAACGGCTCTTTCGACGCGAAAATAAGCGGCAACGCACAGCGCATCGCTTTCGCTCAAGACAACAACACTTCGCTCATCTTAACGCTCGGCGGAACAGTTCAACCTTCGTCGCAACGCGATCTAATGCTTTTTGATCGCAGTTCAAACCTGACGCGAACACTCGCCTCAACCGTCTCCAATCTCCTCTTCACCTACGGTCGCGCAATTAGCGACGACGGGGCACGCATCGTTTATTCCATCAACACCGCGGCAAACTCAAGCCAAGTTTTTCTTTACGACGAACGCTCAACCGGCGTGCGACAGATCACCACGCTTGGCACGCGCGCCGATGACGTGCCGCTTCATCCTTCGATTAGCGGCGACGGCACGCGCCTTAGTTTCGCTACGCGCCGCACAGTTACAACTTCCAACAGCGACGCGAGCGTCGAGCTTTACACTTACGATCTTCCGACCGCTCAATTCACTCGACTTACCAGCGCTCCTTCAAGCGCCACCGCCGAAGTCGTTTCATCCCTCAGCGACGACGGGCAGATCGTCGCTTTCAACTTCCCACGCTCTCTGTCCGGCACAGTCTCTGCCAGTGAGTTTGCGAACAACTCCGAGATTTACGCAACAACTCTTAGCGCCCGCCCGCCCTTCGCTACCGGGCTGCAAGTTCTCAATGGCGCGTCCTTCGGGCGCGAGCCTGCGTCAGTAAAAGCCGTTGCGCCGGATTCAATTGCCGTTGCGCTCGGCAGCAATCTCGCGCGCGCTTCGGCGCAAGCGTCACGCAATTCAAACGGGTCTTTCCCGACGACACTTGAAGGCACAAGCGTGCGCGTCAACAATCGTCTCGCGCAACTCTTTTTCGTTTCTCCGACGCAAGTAAATTTCCACGTGCCCGTCGAAACCGAACTCGGCGATGCGCAAGTTGTCGTCACCAACGCCGAAGGCTTTGAAACACGCGGCACCGTCACTGTCCTGCGCGCCGCACCCGGCATCTTCACCTTAAGCGGCGACGGACGCGGCGAGGCGGTCGCCCTCGACTCCGCGACGCTTCAGCGCGGCCCCTTCGATGTCACCGATGCGCAAGGCAACCCGCGCCGCTTGATACTTTTCACGACGGGCGTGCGTAATGCTTCACAACTGACAGTAACGATTAACAATCGTCCGGTCACGATTGAAAACGTAACGCGCACGCCTGACATGCCGGGATTCGACGAGATCAGAATCGTTCTTCCACGCGAACTGCGCGGTGCAGGCAATGTTCCGGTTGTCGTTCAGGCGGACGGTCGCTCAAGCAACACGGCCACCATCACCTTCGGAAGCGGTGGCGCGCTCACGCCTCCCGCGAGCATCACACTCACGCCTTCGAGCGCAAGCCTCTTCACTGGGCGCAGCGTGCAACTTCAAGCGACTGTGCGTGATGCGCAGGGCGCGGAGATCACTGGCGCAAGCGTCACATTCACGTCGAGCGATTCTAACATCGCAACAATTGACGAAAGCGGCACGGTGCGCGGCATCGCTCCGGGCACGGTGACGATCACCGCCACGTCAGGCAACGTCTCGACAACTGCCACCGTGCGCGTTAATCAACCAACGCTTGTGATTAACGAAGCGCTCATTGATCCACCTGATGATCTGAGCGGCGATGCCAACCGCGACGGCGTGCGCAGCGCCACGCAAGATGAATTTGTCGAAATTGTCAACGGCACTGCGAGCGATATAGACATTAGCAGCTACCAAATCTTAACGCGCAGCACGACGGGAACTGATGGGCTGCGCCACACGTTCGCCGCAGGCACGATTATCCCCGCAGGCGCGGCGGTCGTTGTCTTCGGCGGCGCGCAATCATCCACCTTCAACCCGAACGATCCGGCCTTCGGCGGCGCGCAAGTTTTCCTCGCCTCTTCCGGCGGTCTGTCGCTTATTAACTCCGGCGGCACAATTACGCTGCGCGATGCTTCCGGCGTAAACCTTGATCAATTGACTTACGGCGGTTCGAGCGAATTAGACGGAGACAAAAATCAATCCATCACACGCTCGCCTGACATCACAGGCGATTTCACCTTGCACGCGACGGCCGCAGGCAGCGCCAATCGCCCCTTCTCAGCAGGCACGCGCGTTGACAGTACGCCCTTCGCGCCGACCCCCGCCATCAGCCGCATTGAACTCACGCCAGTAACAGCGACGATCTTCACCGGCGCGCAACAGCAATTCACCGCTCGCGCTTACGATGAAGCGGGACGCGAACTGCAAGGCGTGATTTTTATTTATCAATCGAACGATACAAATGTTGCTACGATTGATCGGAACGGTTTAGCTACTGGCGTATCTCAAGGGACAACGCAAATCACGGCTTCGGCACGTGGGCGAACTTCTGCTCCCGCGACGCTCACCGTGCGCGAACCGGAAAGAATCCTGACGCGCATCGAGGTCACGCCTGTGCGCGCTACTATCAATCGCGGCGGCATGCAAGCATTCACCGCCCGCGCCTTTGATCAAAACAATCGTGAGCTTACGGGCATCACATTCACTTGGGAATCAATCAACACAGCCGTCGCCTCTGTTGACCAAAACGGATTGGCAACCGGACTTGGACTTGGCACAACGACGATCAGGGTCACGTCAGGAAACGTCTCCGGCGCGGCCGAACTTACAGTCGTCGAGCCAGCGTTAGTTATCAACGAAGTGCTCGCCGATCCACCTGACAACGCGGCGGGCGATGCGAACGCCGACGGAACGCGAAGCGGCACCGACGACGAATTTATCGAACTCGTCAACGCTTCAAACACGAATCTCGACATCTCCGGCTACACAATTCGCACGCGCTCGCTCACGGGCGGGAATGAAACTGTGCGCCACATCTTTGCGGCGAACACCGTCTTGCCCGCTAACGACGCCATCGTTGTCTTCGGCGGCGGCAATTTCGATCCTAACAATCCTGTGTTCGGCGGCGCGCAAGTAGTGAAGGCCTCATCCGGCGGCTTGTCGCTCTCAAACAACGGCTTGACGATTATCGTGCGCGACGCGACCGGCCAATTCGTGCGCGAGTTCACTTACGGCATTAACAACGACAATTTCAGCGGCGATTCCGTCAATCAATCAATCACGCGCTCGCCTGACATGACAGGCGGCTTCGTCCGCCACACGGAGGCAACCGGCGCACAGGGGCGTAAGTTCTCGCCGGGCACGCGCGTTGACGGCACGTTCTTCGCTCCGCGAACCGCGCGCCTTACCCGCGTCACGCTCGAACCCGTTTCCGCTTCAATTACGGAAGGCGACACGGCGCAATTTACCGCCCGCGCTTTCGATCAATTCAACCGTCCATTCTCAGGCGCAAACTTTACATTCGCTTCGAGCGACGCAAACGTCTTGACGGTTGACTCCGTTACCACCGAGCCACCAAACGGCACCGCCGTTGCGGTTGTCACCGGACGCAGCGCAGGCACGGCGCAACTGCGCGCAACTGCGACTTTCGGCGCGGAGACAATCACAAGCGATCCGGCGACCGTAACCGTTAACGCGCGTCCGCGCGTGACGCGCATTGAAGTCACACCAAGCACGGCAACGATCATCGTCGGCGGAACGCAGCAGTTTACCGCCCGCGCTTTCGATCAGAACAATCAAGAACTGAGCGGCGTCACGTTCACATTTGCTTCGAGCGACCCTAACGTGGCGACGATCAACATTAACGGTCTAGCGACTGGCGCGCGAGCGGGCACAACGCAGATCACGGCTTCTGCCAACGGCGTCACAAGCTCTCCGGCAACGCTTACGGTCAACGAACCTCCCCCGCCGGTTGTTCCGACCGCCGGGCAACTGATCATCAACGAAGCGCTTATCGCCTTCTCAACTTCAAGCACGCAAACGCGCAACGACTTTCTCGAACTCTATAACATGACGGCGGAGACGCTCGACATCAGCGGACTCGTGATCTCTTTCCGTCCAAGCGGTTCGAGCAACACGCCCGCGACCGTTACGCTTCCCGGCACACAGGGCAGCCGCACAACTTTAATCAATCCGAACAGCTACTTCCTCGTTGTCAACGGAACGGAAAGCTTCGGCGCAACGGCCGATTTCAACGCCGCTTCCTTTAACTTCAACCTCAACGACACGACAGGCGGGATCAAGATCGAAATTGGCGGAGTAAAACTTGACGGTTTAACCTACAAAGGCGGCAGCGCAAACCCGGCCGATGTGTTTGTGCAATACGGCGAAGGTACGATCTTCAATTTCACAAGCGGCGCGATCAACGACCTGATTCGCAGCCCCAACGCCCAAGACACAAACAACAACGCCACCGATTTTCGGCGTAACGGCACAGCCACAAACGTCACGCCCAAAGCGGCTAACCCAACGCTTCCCTAAACAGGCTCAACCGTTTTTAATGGCTGATTGGGGAATAGAACTTTTATAGCAGACTATATGCAACCTGTTTTATACGACCACACTCATATATTTGCGGAACTTTTCCATACAACTGCTAAAACGTGATTAAGACGCATCATGCCTG
>JACDAW010000348.1 GCA_013695245.1 Pyrinomonadaceae bacterium
TGTATGAAGTAAAACGGCGGATCGTAAACACGCCCGCGCCCGCGGCGAGCGTAACGGGGACGCCCTTATTACCCGGCAGAAAAAAATCCGCGATGAAGATTCTTCGGTAAGGCAGTTGATCGAGAAACACCTCGCGCGCCAGCGCTTCTTCTCCCACCGTGAGCGGGCGAAATTTCAACATCTTTACGCGAACAACTCCAGCTTCAACTTTTCACGCGCGACGCTTCATACAACAACTCAACGAGTTCCTCACGCGTTAACGTAACTTTACCCGCGCCGTTCGTGTGCGAGAAAAGATTTGCGCCGCTCGATGATGTGCGCTTCTCTTTCCCGCCGTCATCCGTCGAACAAGCTACGCCCGTCTCGGACAAATAGCCGCACGCCTGACAACGCGCCGTTTCACTTAAATATCCTGCTCGCTCGCGCACATTGATTAACTTCTCAATCGCATCCGGCGGAAGCGTTCTCGATCCGCCGAGCGAGCGCGCGAGGATCGTAATCCGCGCCGTGTGCTCCATCGTCTCAAGGCGATCAAACGCTTGCCACAGATTTTCGCCGTAAGCGACTGCGCCGTGATTCGCCATCAAGAGTGCATTATGATGCTTAACAAGCGGCTGCATCGCATCCGTCAACTCATCGGTCGAAGGCGTGCCGTAAGCCGCGAGCGGTACGCATCCCAAAGCAAGAATCACTTCCGAAAGGATCGGCTCATCAATGCTCAAACCCGCGACGGCAAACGCGGTCGAATGCGCCGGGTGAGCATGACACACAGCTTTAACGTCCGAGCGCTCCCGATAAATCAGCAAGTGCATCTTCAGTTCGCTAGAAGCACGACGGTCGTTAAAAGGCTTGCCTTCGAGATCAGTAACGGCGAGCGCATCTTCCGTCATGCGCCCTTTCGACATCATCGTCGGCGTGGCGATGATGCGATCATCAGAGAGGCGCACGCTCAAATTTCCGTCAGACGAAACGACGTAGCCGCGCTCGCAAAGCAAACGACCGATCTGAACTATTTCGCGGCGCGCGCTTTGTTCGTCTATGAGAGAGCTGCTCATGTATGCTTGTTCAATGAAGCTCGAACCGATATTCGAGGAGACGCTCGACCGGAACATTGACGCCGTTTATCGCTTCGGGAACAAACTCGACACCAAACGCCGCGCGCATCGCCGAGTCGGTAAGTCCGAAGGGCAGCCTTGTGATCGGCCGCACATCTTTGATTACGCCATCCGAATCGAAGACGGCACGCAGTTGTACCGTGCCTTCGATTCCCGCAAGACGCGCCGCATCGGTGTATTGCGCTTCCGGCTTATTGAGAATTTGTAAAGACGAAGAATAGGAGTGGTAAACAAGATTGTGTTTATGCGCGCGACATCCGTAACCGTGAAAAGTGTTACTCTGCGATGTGGAAAAGAAGCCGGTTTGCGCGGGCTGCTGCAAGCGCCCGATGGCAAAGCTTCCCAAAATCAAACCCAGCAGCAGAGTGGCGGCAAATGGCAACGCTCTTTTTAGAAAACACATTGAAGCAACTCCTTCGTCAATCAAAAATAGGTTCACAACTCGCGCTCTTCGCGTTGCGCGATCTCTTCATACGGCAGAATGCCGCGCGGGTTCGTCACGCAAGTGATCTGCGGGCGGGCGAGAAAGTAAGACAAGCTTTCCAACGAGATCGTCAGATCAACCGTTTTCACCTTCACGCCCAAGCGCGCATGAAGGCGCACGGGCGCGAAGTTTAAGACGGCTTTGATTCCAGCTGACATTATTTGATTCAACACGCGCTGCGCTACGCGCGCGGGCACGGCAATTACGGCGACATCAATATTCTCGTCGCGCACGACGCGCGCTATCTTTCGCACATCTTGAATAATCAAATCCGATTCACCGACGCTTCGCCCGATCTTCTCGCGGTCGTTATCGAAAACAGCAACGACGTTAAAGTTCGACGCCGCAAAACCGTTGTAGTTCGCTAGCGCCTGTCCTAAATTGCCAGCGCCGATGATGCCGACGCGATGCTGCGCATCAAGCCCTAAAATCTTCGTGATGTGCTCGCGCAAACTTTCGACGAAATAGCCGACGCCCCGCACGCCAAACTCGCCGAAGTAAGCGAGGTCTTTTCTTATTTGAGCCGAGTTAAGATTGAACTGATCGGCTAAGGCTTGCGAAGAAATAGTTTTAACGCCCGCCGCCGCCAGCAAGTTAAGGCAGCGCAAATAGACGCTCAAACGGTTAGTGGTTAATTCAGATATTTTTTCCGACTTCATCTTCTTTACTTCCTGACCCGTCTAGTATAGCTCGAACTCCGCTACGGCGGAAAGATGTTGAGATAGCCCGGCAACCCGTTTAAGTTGCCTTCATCCTGCGCGAACGCCTCGTACATTGCCGAAACACGCGATCTTCTAATACAATCAGAGAAAGTGAGCAGTAAGCTGTGAGCAGTTAAAAAATCGTTTTGATTTTACTGCTCACAGCTTACTGCTCACTAATCACACTATGATTGCACATCTTTCCGGCACACTTTTAACGAAACAAGCGACGAGCGTGATCTTGGAGGTGGGCGGCGTTGGCTACGAAGTTACGATCCCGCTTTCAACCTTTTACGATATGGAAGACGCGGGCACGCAAATCGCCTTGCGCATCTACACGCACGTCCGCGAAGATACGCTGCAACTCTACGGCTTCCGCACGGCGCGCGAACGCGAACTTTTCTTGCGCCTCATCACCGTCTCAGGCATCGGGCCGAAGCTCGCGATCACGATGCTTTCCGGCATGAGCGCAGACGAGATCATCTCCGCTCTTCGCACAAATAATCTGGCGCGCTTGACGTCGATTCCCGGCGTTGGAAAAAAAACGGCCGAACGTTTAGTGATCGAACTGCGTGATAAGATCGCCGCGCTTTCATCGCCCGCGCTCGAAGAAGAACTCGCCGCGCGTGCAGGCGCGACTGACGGACAGCCGACGGAAGACAGTTTGCGCGAAGACGCGATTTCAGCGCTAACTAATCTCGGTTATCAAAAAGCATCGGCTGAAAAAGCAATCGCGCAGGCGATGCAAGAAGAAGGCGATTTTTCGGTTGAACTCCTCTTGCGCCGCGCTCTGCGCACGCTTTCAAAAGGATGAAATGATCAAGTAAGAATTTTTCATCCGAAACAGTCTCTCTTACTCCATCATTTTACCATTCATAGTTTAGCTTTATGTCTGAACCTATCAACACGCGCGACGCAACGATCACCAGCGATGAGCAGCAATTCGAGTTGTCGCTGCGCCCGACGCGACTTGCCGAATACATCGGGCAGCGCCGCGCCAGCGACAATCTGCGTATCTTTATTCGCGCCGCGTTGAATCGCCGTG
>JACDAW010000359.1 GCA_013695245.1 Pyrinomonadaceae bacterium
GCGCGGCGTGCGCGTGATCATCGCCGGACTCGACCAAGATTACACGGGCACGCCCTTTGAACCGATGCCGCAGCTTTTAGCCATCGCTGAGTACATCACAAAGACTCACGCGATCTGCGTGCGCTGCGGTCAGCCCGCTAATTATTCGCAGCGCATCGTTGAGCGCGCGGAGCGCGTCGCGGTAGGCGCGGCCGACATGTACGAAGCGCGTTGCCGTCGCTGCTTCGTGCCGCACGCCGACGCGCCCACGTCGCACATCACGGAAGCAGCGGATTAAAATTCGTAGTTGTTCGAGGTTGAAAATATTTCGCCAAAAACTCCCCCGCGTGGTATGCTCCACACGCACAAAACCCCCTTTCGCTTCACTAATCCGCTCGCGCCTTTTGCGATTACTTTTTAGGAGGAACACTCTCGATGCGCTTTCCGGCAATCTCAGGACGGAGTTTCATCACACTTCTTTTCGCTTTCGCTCTCGGCAGCGCGGCTTGCCAGCAGCCCGCCGACAACGCAAATACGACGGCGAACGCTAACGCCAATAACGCCAATGCCATCACGACCGCGCCCGTTAACGCCAACGAGAGCGCGACCGTCAACGTCGCGCCCGGACTCGACGTGCGCGAACCCGATAAATACAAAGCGACGTTTACCCTCTCGGCGCAAACGTCGGGCGGCGAGCGCGTCCAAGCGCTTCCGCAACTCACCGCTGAAGTAGCGCGCAACGGAGCGGATCACTACGTTAAATTCCGCACACCGAGCAACGAAGAGATCATCTATCTCGACCGCGCCGACAAACGCTTTATCGTGCTTCCAAAGCGCAATCAATACGCCGAACTTACGCGCGATTCCACCGGCTTTGACATCCCGCGCACGATGACGCCCGCGCAGATGGTTCAGTACCTACAGAACCAACGCGGCTACGAGCGCGTCGGCGAAGAACAGATGAACGGACGCACCGTGATCAAATACCGCTTCGCGGGCGCGACCAACACCAACACGCAGGCCGGGCAAGTGAAAAACGAAACATTTGTCTTCGTTGACAAAGACACAGGGTTGCCGCTGCGCTCTGAACTCAACGTCGAAGCGACGGGTCAAGTGCAGGGCACAAGCGCGCTCCGCGCCGTCGCCGAAATGCGCGAACTGCAAACCGACTTTGATACGTCGATCTTCAACGAACCGACAAACATGAACAAGGTTGCGCCGGAACAGGTGCGCCAGCAAGTTGATGCGGTGATGCAAGTGGCGACCGCGATCATCGGCAACCTGCTCAACAATATGAATCAAGGACAAGGCGGAAACACAACGGGCGCGCAAAACTCAAATTCGCCGTCAACCAACATGTCGCCCGCCGCGTCGCCGACGCCGCAACAGCAGCAGTAAACGGAGAGCGAAGATGAAATTCGTTTTAACGCTTCTTGGCGGCATTGTTCTCGGCGCGCTGCTCACCTATTTCCTTTTCGTCGGCGCGCCGCGCATGACGAAATTACCGGGCACGCCCGTCGCTGCGCCTGACGCGGCGGGCGATCCGCCCGGAACCGCTTTGCTCACGCTCGACGAAAAGTTTTTCGGCACGCTTCTCGACAGTATCTTTCGAGATATGGGACAACCCACGTTTCGACTTGCCGGGATGCGCGACGGAAGCGAAGGCGCGGCGCGCGATGATGTTCGCTTCGTGCCCGTTCAGCAACAACAAGGCGGATGTATAAACCAAGTTGTGCTGGCGCGTGAAGGAGGCGGCGTGCAGACGAGCGTGCGGCTTGCGAACGGCAAGATCGTTGCGCCGCTCGCCTTCAGCGGCAGTTATCAATTTCCAGTCGGGCCGTGCCTCAACTTTCGCGGCTCGGCGCAGGCGAACGTCGCGCTCAGTTTTAAACAAGAAGAGCAAACGCTCTACGGGCAGATCAACGTCGAAGGCGTTAATCTCGAAGGCTACTCGCCGCTTCTCTCCGGCGTCGTCACGCAGTTCGTCCAAAACGCGATCAACCAGCGCGTTAATCCATTAGTGATCATGCGCGGGCAGCAACTCGCGCTCGCCATTCCAATTCAGGCGACGGGCGGCACGCTGCGCGCGCAAGCGAAAGACATTCGCTCGGAAGCGAACGACGGAGTGC
>JACDAW010000510.1 GCA_013695245.1 Pyrinomonadaceae bacterium
ATCTATAAGTTTGACTTCTTTAACCGCCCAGATAAACGACTCCGATTGCGAGATCATCGTTGTGCTGCCATTTATTCTTTTGCGCATCACTCAAAAACTTGTTTAAGCGCCGCCGCACAAAAGCGCCCCCTGTGTTCTTGAAGTCAAGTAAATTTCCGACAAAATGCTCCAGCCTTACGGGTTCAGTTTTCCTACTCGTCTCCGTCCGTATCAGTTCGACGAATGAGTGGAAGCCGTCGCTGAGAATGGCGACGAACTCGTAATCCTTCACGCTGCCCGTGAAAGTCTCTAAGGCATCATGGCTTATGTGAGTGTCGGCGTGAGTGGCTATTGCGTCGTCGCCGCGAAAGAAAGTGTAGTGGGTTATTTCTTTGACGTTTGAGGTGTGAGACTCAAACATCCGTAGGCGTTCGCCTTGCGATGCGTAGCTCGGATAGCGCGGGTAGCCTTCGGCGAACGAGATCGAATAGACATCAAGTTGCCCATCGCGCGATTGCAAAGCGACGACTCCATCTCCGTAACAAGTCGCAAAGAAATTGTCGCCGGAAACGTTAATCGTCAGCAGCGTCGCATCTACGCACTGCGGCGCGAGTTGTAAAACGTTTGCGTGTCTCAAAGCCAGACGCGCGGCTTCTTCATGCTCTTCTTGGAGAAAAGGGGAAGCGCATTTGATGTGGGCGCGCAGAGAGCGTTCGGCGGATTTAACGAGCAGACGCGCGCCAGTGTCCGTGTCGGGCGATGACGAACAACCATCAGCGAGAATGACGTAAGGCGTTGATTCAATGCAGCCGGAGACTGCGTAATCCTGACAAACTTCGTGCGCATTGCCCGCCACGAATGCGCTGTGAGCGTTCATTAACTTCATGCTGAATGGCCTGTTGAGCGTAGCGGCAACTGATGTTGTTGTATGTCGCCGCTACTGTTTAGCGCGAGCTTTACTCTTACGATTTTGTTATCTCCCTAGAACACAAGCGATTGTGAAGAGCTTCCGGTTCCAAGCGACTGCGATTGCGCGCTAATGCTTTGCGAAACGAACTGTGCGAGTTTAGCGAGCGTCTTCGAGTCGGCGTCGCCGAGTTCGACGTACTGCGTAAAGCCCGCGTCCTTTTGAAACTGCCGAAGATGCTGGCTCACTTGATAATCTTGCACGTTGACGCCGATCAGAATCGAGATGATAGATTCCAATGCTTCGCTCATAATCGCCTTTTTGAGCGCGTCTTTCACCGCTTTCGCTGGAAGTTTTGAAGCGTTATCACAACCATCGGTGATAACGAATAAAATCGCGTTCGCCGAGAAATCGTTGGAAGAGAGTTGCTGCCCGTAGTTGGTTGTTGCAGAGACTACGTTCTCGGTCGCATCAAAAAGCGCGGTTGAGCCGCCTGAGCGAAGAACGCCCGCGTAATCTGCCGCGTGGCAGTTTTCCAACAACTTGAAACCATGTATCTCGTGAAGCGCGTCGTCAAACTCAACGAAGCGCAGCAACAAATTATCGGCGCGCGGGCTGAACTTACAAGCCTGTACGATCTTTGTGATCGCCGCCTCCATGTCGGAAGTAAAGCCGCTTGTGCTGCCGCTCACATCGCACGCGATTGTTGCGACGGTGTACTCGGTTGCGCCTAAGTTTTCTACGCGCGTCGCGGAATAACCGTAGTAGCTGTTCGGCAGATCGATTTCGTCAAGAGTTATGTCGTTAAGCACTGGCATCGGAGTGATCCTTTCTTCAGTTCAAAAATTCAGTTGTGGTTGAGAGTTGCATTCCGCGATTCGTCATTTCGCGCAAGAAGGCATCGGCGTGTGGCTCGAAAGTGGGAATATCGCTCGAAGCATCAGTAAGCAACACGAGCTTTGAGACGAGCGAATCGTCGCCGAAATTGTTGGCGATGTCTTGCACCGTGTTCGCCAGACAATGCGTGCGCGCTTCACCGGCGACGGCCACGATGTCAGCGTTCTGTAAGGTTTGAACGAGCCGTGTGTTGATCTGCGTGGAAGCGTCTGCGGGGTCGGGCACGTCCGCTTGCACGGCCGAATAGTGCTCGGTGAGGATGTTGCTTCCCTTCGTGACGTAATCAACAAAGGCGAAGCGATTTTCCCACTCAAGCAGGGCGGCGAAAAGCTCCGGGAACACGGCGTGACCGGGACTTCCGATCAAACAGTGTGGCGGCCAGATCGTGAGATCGTAGCGACTGTTCTGCTCAAGCTTGCGGACGTATTCGAGCGCGCGGGCGTACATCCCCGGCTGCGTCGTTGCCCACAAGCCGCCTTCAACATCCGCGCGCGTGATCTTGGTAAAGGCTGGCGGGTGATTGCCCTGCGAATCTTTCCAGAAGATGGGGTGCGCGATGTGAACAAAGTGGTGCGAATCAAGCGTAACATGAATGTCATCAATCTTGTCTTTGAGACGCACGATCATATCCGCCAAACGCTTCATGTCATGCTCCGCGCCGGGCACGTAAAGCGCGCCTTTCTGCGGATCGCAAAAGTCCACCTGCGGATCGATGATCAAGAGTTCAACTCGTTTACTCATGGTATTGTCTCCTTGTGATAATCTTAGCGTAAATATTACGTTAAGGTTGTTGGTTAAAAAATTTACGCGCTTTTATCGGCGCGTATGAACGAAAATGCTAACGCCCCTTTCACTTAAAGCTTAAGATAAACGGGCGGAACATGTTCGGTGAGCCAAACGCCGTTGGCGGATCGGTAGAATTGATAGCCGTCGTTGTGCATCAAGTCGCTTTTAACTTCAAGCACGACGGGCTTCCCGTATCTTTGCCCGACAGCCCTTGCGGTCAACTCTTCCTGCGACAAGTGAACGTGATGGCGCTTTCCTTTAATCAATCCCGTCTGTCTGATCGACGAAAGAAAACGCTCCGCCGTGCCGTGATAAAGAATTCCAGGCGGCGCGAGCGGCGTGTAGTCGAGTTCGACTTGCACGGAGTGTCCTTGACTCGCCCGGATGCGCGAACCGTCTGCGTTGAAGGCGAAACGTTTCTTGTCGTTGTTACTCACAACCGCTTGGAGTTCTTCGCACGTGAGCGGAAAGCCGTGTGCGTCGCACGCCTTAAGCAGTTCGGAGACGGACGTCCAACCTTGTGCGTCAATGGTAATGCCGATGCGCTCCGGCTCGTGCCTGAGCACAAGGCTCAAGAATTTGCTTGTTTTTACTAAATGATTCGCCATCTTTCGTTCTCCGGCTGAATTTTTACTCAGCTTACAATTCAAAATTCATACCTTGTTTCATTAACTGTTTATATTTGCGTTCATCAAACTTGTAGAGACGCGCGGCGCGGTGCGGCACGCCCTTCTGTATTTCGTCCAACTCGCGCAAAACATCCATGCTGAAAATCTTCTTGCGAAAGTTGCGGTTATCTAATTTCTCGCCGAGCACAATTTCATACAACTTTTGCAGTTGCTTGATCGTGAACTTGCGCGGAAGCAACTCAAAGCCGATGGGCGCGTAAGCCAGTTTACCGCGCAGGCGCTGGAGCGCAGCGCGCATGATGTCGTTGTGATCGAAAGCGAGAGATGGCAACTTTGTTACCGTAAACCACTCGGCGCGGCGCGCATCGGTCGCCGCCGTAACGTGATGTTTATCCGGCGAGACAAGCGCGTAGTAAGCGACGGAGACGATCCATCCGCGCGGATCGCGCCCCGGCGCGCCGAAGGTGTAAAGCTGTTCGAGGAAAACATCACTGATGCCCGTCTCCTCTTCAAGTTCGCGCAGAGCAGCCGCTTCAAGCGATTCGCCCTGCCGCACGAAGCCGCCCGGTATTGCCCAACGCCCGGCGAACGGCTCAAGGTCGCGTTCGATAAGCATCACCTTAAGACTTTCTTCTTCCAAGTCAAGACCGAAGATAACGCAATCAACCGTCAGCGCGGGTCGCTCATATTCGTAAGCGTGGGACATAGGTTCAACCTTCCTTCGGCTTCAGAAGCACGTTTGACGAAATGCTTTCTCGAAATCTCAAACTCTATTCAAGGCGCGTTAAATCTGTTCGCTCAAACAATTTCACAACGCTTCATGCTCCCAATCGCTCACGCCTCGCCGCTCGATGATTAAATTTTCTCTTTGCAAGTAAAGTGACTTCTCCAAGCCGACGCGGTATTCATCCGGGTTATCGAAACGCTTTGTTGAATCGGAGACGTGATGCAGTTCGACCATCCGGTGATGACGGATTTGCTCAATCGTCGGCAGTTGGTAAACGGGTTGCCCGCCGCGCATCACGGGAACGAGCAGGTTGTGCGATTGCGCGTTTGGTGGTAGACGCATTTGCTTCGTTTGATCCTTCATGCTGATCATCGTTCCGCCTTGCGAGATGTCGGTGTGCTCGTCGTAAATGCAATCGGCGATGTTGCCGTTAAGCGTGCGGTAGCGTCTCACCTGTAACGTGCCGGGAATGGAAACTTTGATCGGCTGATCGGAGAGTTTGATTTTCGGAGTCCAGTCGCCGCCGGGTTTGCGAATCGCCGCCAGCTTATAAACTCCCGCAAGCGAAGGCGTCATCAGATTTGTGCCGACGCCCCAGACGGTAATCATCGCATCTTGATTTCGCAAACTCTGAATTAAAAACTCGTTCAAGTCGTTTGTTGCCACGATGCTCGCCTTGCGAAAGTCAGCTTCATCGAGCATCCGCCGTGCGCGACGACTTAAGCGCGCCAGATCGCCGGAATCCAAACGGATGCCGAGCATCTCAAACCCGTTTGCGCGTAATTGTTTTCCCACTTCAATCGCGTGTCGCACGCCTTCAATCGTGCCGTAAGTGTCAACGAGAAAGAGGCAGTTGTTCGGCATCGCGCGCGCGTAAGCCGTAAATGCTTCGAGTTCCGTGTCGAAGCTCATCACGAGGCTGTGCGCCATCGTACCCTTAATGTCTTTGGCGGGAATGCCGAGGTGACGCGCCGCCCAGACGTTTGACGTGCCCGCGAAGCCGCCGATGTAGGCGCTCCTCGTCGCCGTAAACGCTCCGTCAATGCCGGGCGCACGGCGCGCGCTGAAATCTAACACGGGCATCTCGCCCGCCGCCCACGCGATGCGCGCTGCGTGCGTGGCAATCGCCGTCGGGTAGTTGATGAGATTAAGCAGCGCGGTTTCCACAAACTGCGCCATCAAGAGATGCCCTTTGACGCGAACAAGCGGTTCGTGCGGAAACATCACCGTGCCTTCAGGCACAGCATCAACGTCGCAACTGAATTCGAGATTCTTTAGATATTGAAGATACTCGATGCGGAAAAGGGGTTTGCCGTCGTTGCCGGGAACGCTTGTGAGGTATTTGATGTCGTCTTCTTCAAAGCGGAGATTCGTCAAGTAATCAATGAGAAACTCAAGTCCGGCGGCAACCGTATGCCCGCCGCCAGATGGATTCGCGCGGTAGAAATGATGAAAGACGCTCTCCCACTCCGCCATGCCTTCCGCCCAGTAAACTTGCCCCATCGTCAATTGATAGAGGTCGGTGAATAGTGTCAAGTTCTGTTTGTATGGCAGCTTTTGGTAACTCATAAAATCTCCTCGATGAAAGCAAAGCGTTTACATTACGCTTTGCTTAACGTCTGATATACGCTAAGAGATTTAAAAAGTCAACTCTTTTCCATAAAATATTTGCAAGCTAAGTGCTCTGTAATTTAAGTTTTTAGATTTGATTGATGAATTGCCACTAGCTTCAGCTAGTGGATCAGATGAGTGTGGCTTTAGCCAAACGCTTCGGCTAAAGCCACACTCTTTCTGATTTGTATCCTCGTTGAGGTTCTGCGCGTGTTGGGGAGAGCAGTTCAACCCCGCGCCTTCGCGCTTCGCTTTGGAGATATTCCGGCCAACTCTCCGGCAACAACAGCGCATCGCCGGGACGCGCCAACCACAACAAATGTGAGGCGAGGCGGTGGATGAGAGCGTTGAAGGAGGGAAGACGGCGGTATGCGCTTACGGCGCAAGACAGTTCGGCTTCAAAATCAACATTCATGTGCCATAGTCTTGAATACATGAGCGCGATTGATACGGGAAGTGCGGGATTAAAGTCGGTATTAGATTCGGAGAAGGACGCAATCAACCCACAGTCGCGAGTTGTTAGCTCTTAAAAACTTGCCGCATCAAAATCGGTAACGAGCGGAGGGGGAAAGCGTGAGGTCTTCTCTGCGCCTGCGCGAATTGCGGCGACGTGTACTTTTCACAGAAGTACGGGCAGTAGGAAGTATCACACCGCTTAGGAGACCGAAGAAGTTTGACATCTTTTTGAAGTACGTTGCCGAGACGTTCTCCAGATTCGCAACGAAAGACGGCTCCGTCGGGCTGAATCTGTACGAAGTTGTAGCCTGAGCCGCACAATCTACCCTGATAATCGCCCGTGCTGTTTAGAAAACGGTCGTCAGAGAACATGTCAATCGTGGGGCGCTCACCCATTTCAGCGAGCACTGTCGCATACTTTTGTCGTGCTTCCACCAAGCATTCGATTATTAGAGACCTCTGAGCGTCGGAGTACGAAGCAGGATACTCACGTCCTTCGTAACTACCGCGCATAACTTTCGGTATGAGAAACAAATCGCGCCTCTCAAAATATTCGGAGAGTTCCGGGAAGATGCCAACCATCATGGGAGTCATGACGGCGGAAACCAGCACATTAAATTCATGTGCTTGAAGCTTATGCACACGCTCGACGAAAACATCCAGAGAGGCGCGCTTCTGTCTTTCAGCATAATGCACGGCCGCGTTGATGTAATGCACCCTCTGGGGATCGATTCTTTCGGCGAACAAGTCAATACAGCGATGCGAGAGGTTGGAATTTATGGACAGGTAATGATCGCGGGTAAGGTGTTCGCACAGATCGACAAAGCCCGGATAAATGGATGGTTCGCCTCCGGTAATGTGAAGCAACCACGTCTTACGGGTTGCGTTAAATCCTTCAACCCACTGGGCGTGCGTGCCGTGAACAAGGAGTTTAGCGCCCAAATCAGCAGGCGGGAAAAAGCAGTACGGACACCGAAAGTTGCAAGTCGTGAGAAGCGTCCAATCCGCCTCCACTGCGTATGTTAGGTTCATAACTCTCTCCGAGTTCAGTCAACGATGGCATCGTTACGTGGATCGAATTGTTCGGTCGCTCGTGAAATGATTTGCTGAATGCGATCAAGGCGTGACACTACGGCTTGATTCGCGCAAACCGTTTTTGTCAGCCTGACTCCGACTCCATATTCAATTTGCATCAGCCCACAAATCTTCGCTTGCGCACTCGGCAACAAAAAGGATTGCTTATTGAGCTTACATTCAGTTGCCGGAATTTCTTATTCGCTGGCAAAAAGTTCATGCGAAAGGTAACGTTCGCCGAAGTCGCAGATGATCGAAACGGTGCGCTTGCCTGCGCCGAGTTCCTTGGCGACATTACGCGCCGCCCACGTGATCGCGCCCGACGAGATGCCGCAAAAAATTCCTTCCTCGCGCGCCAGCCGTCGCGCCATCTCAATCGCCGCTTCGTAATCAACTTGAATCACTTGATCGACGACTTCCGCGTCGTAGTTGCGCGGCACAAATCCTGCGCCGATGCCTTGAATCTTATTTGGGCCGGGCTGCCCGCCTGACAGCACGGGCGACGACGAAGGTTCAACCGCGATGATGCGGACATGCGAACCGACGCGCTCTTTTAGCACACGACCGACGGCCGAGATCGTCCCGCCCGTGCCGACTCCGGCGATAAAAGCATCAAGCTTTCCGTCTGTGTCTTCCATGATCTCTTCGGCCGTCGTGCGGCGATGGATTTCGGGGTTCGCCGGATTGTCAAACTGCGAAAGCGTGAAGCTGTTTGGCGTTTCTTCCGCGATGTCAGCGGCGCGTTTGATCGCGCCCTTCATGCCTTCCGCGCCGGGCGTTAACTCAACTCGTGCGCCGAACGCGGCGAGCACGCGCCGTCGTTCGACCGTTACGGATTCAGGCATCGTGACGATCAGCTTGTAGCCTTTGATGGCGGCGGCAAATGCAACGGCAATTCCAGTATTGCCTGATGTCGGTTCAATCAGCGTCGTTTCGCCGGGCTTGATCTTGCCTTCGCGCTCTGCCGCTTCGATCATCGCCGCGCCAATGCGGTCTTTGACGGAGTCCATTGGATTCTGCGATTCAAGTTTGACTACCATCTCGGCGGAGTCGGGTTCGGGAATGTGATTGAGACGGACGAGCGGCGTGTAGCCGATCAGTTCGAGCATGTTGCTCGCGATCTTCGGGCGTTGCGGCATGGAAAACTCCCTTCAAGGTATAGAGCAAATAATTGCGAAGTGATTTTTCATGAATATACGCGGTAAAAAGGCAAAAGTAAAAAGGCAAAAGGCAAAAGCGCAGATGAAAGAAATTCTCTTTCTTCATCCTAACCTTTGCCTTTTTACTTCTAACTTTTGCCTTATCTTTACGGCTGCTTGCCCGCAACCCACTGCGGCTTGAAGTTTGAATTGACGAGCCACAGAACGGGTTTGAACATTGAGCCGATGGCGTCGGTCATGTGCGCGAAATCAATGTGGGCGATGTCGTCGGATGGTTGGTGGTATTCCGCGTGTAAGCCGAAGCTTGAAACGGTGTGTGCGATCACGCCGCGCCTAGCGAGCGCATAGTTGTCGGAGCGTTGGAAGAAGTTTTGTTCGGGGTGCGGATCGGCGACGAGGCGCGCGCCTTGACGGGCGAGTTCTGGACCGAGGTTCGAGCGTTCGTAGCCGGTGAGCCAAAGCGTGTGAGTGGCGACTGACTTGTCGGGGCGACCGATCATTTCAAACTCTAGATTGGCGACGAAACTTGCAAGCGTCACCGGAGAATTTTCAAGGAAATACGCATTGCCCGCCCCGCCCGTCTCCTCGCTGCCGAAGAGGGCGAAGATGACGGTGCGTTTCGGTTTGCTGGTGCCAAGCACGCGCGCGAGTTCGAGCACGGCGCACACGCCTGAAGCGTCATCGTCCGCGCCGTTGTAGATATTGTCTCCGTTAACGGCTTCGCCCGTACCGAGATGATCGAGATGGGCGGAAAGAAGAATCGCTTCTTTTGAAAGCTGCGCGTCGCTGCCTTGCAGACGGCCGACGACATTATAAGTAAAGGCTTGTTCAGCCGGAGTCGCGTTGGCGTCGCGCTGACGCCGCCTCCGCGCCGGAGCTTTTTGCAGGTAGTCGTTTGCATCGCCCGCCGGAGCGATCCCGTAACGGCGGAGTTCGGAAGCAATGTAAGTGGCGGCAATAAGTTCGTCGCGGGTGCCGCTTCCGCGTCCTCCAAGCGCGTCACTGGCGAGAAACTCCATATGGGCGCGAATCGAGGCGGCGTCGGCCATTGCTTCCGGGTTTTGATTTGTCGCGGCAACTTGCGCGTAAGTTACAATCTCAACGGCGTTTGACCCGCCGCGTTGAAGCGTTAGGGCGAAAAGTGAGATTAAGAAGAGTGCTGCAAGAATGCTCGCCGGTTTTATCTTCATTGAAACTCCTTCTCTCAACTTATAAGAGATGTTTTGCAACTCCGAAGTCTGTAGCTGTATCTCAGTTAAGCTTGTGTGTAACACAACGCCGCAACGATTCTCAATAGGATTCGCATAACCAAATTTCTGCGATGATAAAGAAAGATGTGATCGTAATTGGCGCGGGCGCGGCCGGGCTTTTGTGCGCGATTGAAGCGGGCAAGCGCGGGCGCGCCGTGCTGGTTTTCGATCACGCCCGCGAGGTAGGCAAAAAGATCATGATCTCCGGCGGCGGTCGTTGTAATTTTACGAACATTTACACTGCGCCGGAAAATTATCTCTCCGCCAACCCGAACTTCTGCAAATCGGCGCTCGCCCGCTACACGCCGCAAGACTTTATCGCGCTCGTCGAAAAACACCGTATCCGCTATCACGAAAAGAAACTCGGTCAACTCTTCTGCGACGGTAGCGCGCGAGAGATCGTCAGTATGTTGCTAGCGGAATGCGAGGAGGCGGGAGCGGAAATTAAATCCGGCACGACGGTGCGCAAAGTGAGGAAAGATTCGTCATTCGTAATCGAGACGGGCAACGGAGATTACGAATGCGAATCGCTTGTGGTGGCGACTGGCGGGTTGTCGATTCCGAAGATGGGCGCGACCGATTACGGTTATCGCTTGGCGAAAGATTTCGGGCTGCGCATTCGTGAGACGCGCCCGGCGCTCGTTCCTTTGACTTTCGCCCCGAACAGAATCGAAGAGCTGAAGGCATTAAGCGGCATCTCGATAGATGCGCTTGTTAGCTGTAACGGCGCGGAGTTTAGAGAAAACATTTTGCTCACGCATCGCGGCGTGAGCGGCCCTGCGATCTTGCAAATCTCTTCTTACTGGAAACGTGGAGTCGCTCTTTCGATCAACTTGCTGCCGGACACGGATGCGCGCACGTTCTTTGACGCGAAACATGAAAGCGAGATCGAGTTAGCGAATCTGCTTAGCCATCATTTGCCGCGCCGCTTCGCTCATGCGTGGTGCGATCTCTACGCCTGTTCAAAGCCGATGAATCGTTTCTCGACGAAAGAGTTGGAAAAGATTAGGGCGCAGCTTCATCGCTGGCAGCTTGAGCCTGACGGCACAGAAGGTTTCGCCAAAGCCGAAGTAACCGCCGGCGGTGTGGACACAGATGAGTTATCTTCTCAAACGATGGAGTCGAAACGCATCGCCGGACTTTACTTCATCGGTGAAGTGGTTGACGTGACGGGACACTTGGGCGGTTATAATTTTCAGTGGGCGTGGGCTTCCGGGTTTGCCGCCGGACAGTATGCGTGAAGGAGAGATTGATGTTCGCTTTACAACAGCGTAGCAAACATGCAGAAGGGGTGCGCCGTCATTCGATGTTCGCGTGCTTGATCGCCTTTCTGCTTTTCGGCAGCGCCCAAGCGTTCGCGCAGAATTGGACTGCGAAGCTCGACGGGCGCGTGCGTTTTTATCAAATGACGGAGTTAGGCGCGCTCATCGTTGGCACGGAAAAATCCCTCTACGCCGTTGATGGCGAGACGGGCGATGTGTTGTGGCGAAGGAAGAATGCACGCCTTGATGAGACAGACGTTGCGCCCGTGCCCGGAACAGACCTCGTGCTTTTGACTTTCGAGCGTGGAAGTAAAACGCGCATGGAAGCCGTTGACGTGCTGTCGGGCGACTCGCTCTGGCAGACGGAGAAGGTGCGCGGCGCTGTCGTGCAGTTAGCGGCGGACACAAACGCGAATCTGCTCGCTGCCGTTTTCGTCCGCGACGCGCGCGGGCGTGCGCGCGAAGGATTCAAGCGCCGCCCCGTCGTGCACTTGTTCGAGCTAAACGCGGGCAGGGAATTGTGGAAGCGCGAACTTGAAAGCGAAGTTGAGATGATGCCTGCTGCGTGGAGCGAAGGAGACGAAATTAATTACACGCTCAACAACTATCGCGCGCCGCTTTTCCTTGATGAGCGACTTTATCTTTTCTACGAAGGCGTCACGTCGCTCGACGTGCGTTCGGGCAAAGAACGGATGCGCGAGAAGTTTCGCGTCAACGAAGAGGGGCTTGCGCTTACGGAAGCCGATCCGGTGATGGACGAACGTTTCATCTTCGCGTCGGGACGCGGGCGCGTGCGCGCCATCTCGCGCGAGAGCAGCGAAGAAGTTTGGGAAGCAAAGGATTTGGGTTTAACGCCGGAGATGATCTTAGCCGGAGGCGTGCTTTACGTGCGCACGGGCGGACAGTTTACAGGATTGAAGGACGGCGAAATCGTCGAGCGCGGTGCTTACGGTGTGAGCGCGATTGACGCGGGGAGCGGGAAAATTCTGTGGCGTTACAAGGGCGCGGACAAGGGAATTACAAACATCGCGTTGCCGGATGCTTCGACCGTTATGCTCGCTGACCGCGATGATCTCATTGCGATTGACGCGCGGACGGGGAAGCGACGCGCGAAGATTGAGCATAGAGTTGAGCGAGCGGCGTTTGTGCTCATTAATTTGCGCGGCGAAGCGGTGGTGGGTGGGCGAAGCGAGATCGCCGCGTTCGATGCAAGAGGCGGCGCGGAACTTTGG
>JACDAW010000400.1 GCA_013695245.1 Pyrinomonadaceae bacterium
CGCGCGACGAGAGTGTTTGCGTTATTGATCTGGTAATCAAAACGCGGGCTAAAGGTTATGCGGCGCTGCGGGGTAAGCACCGCCAAACTGAACGGCGTGATGTTTAATGAAGGATCAAGGATCGTCGCTCTGATCACCGCGTTGTCGTCGGTTTCGCGCCGCTCGAAGTCGAGAAAGAATGAAGCGCGACCTTTGATGACGGGGCCGCTCAGGTTTCCGCCGTAGAGCCGCGATTGATAGGGAGCGCGATTCGGCGCAAACGGGTTGCGCGAGTTTAAGGATTCATCTTCAAAGCGGAAGAAAGTTTGACCGCGCAACTTATCTGTGCCCGGTTTAGTTGAAATTTCAATGCGACCGAAGCCGAGACGATCAAACTCGGCGGAAAAAGGATTCTGGTTGATCGTGATCTGCCTGATGGATTCGCGCGGCGGAAGGCGCCCGCCCGTGAAACCGTCAATGTAGATTTGCCCGCCGTTCGGCCCCGCCGAAGGCCCGGCGAGAGCTTGCAGCGCGGCGGCCAAGTCGTCCGGGTCTTCCGGCAGTGATTCAAGGTCTTTGCCGCGAAGAACGGTTGCGCCGCCGTTGTTCTGCGGATCGGTGCTTAAGGGTGCTTGGCTTTCAACCGTCACTTGCTCTTCCTGAAGCGCAACGCTCAAACTGATGTCGAGTTCAGTGCGCTTGCCTGTGGTGATCTCAACTTCCGCGTTCTCGTAAGCCGCAAAGCCGCTTTGGTTGATACGCACGATGTATCTGCCGGGCGCAAGATTTGTGAATGTATAAGCGCCGTCATCATTCGTCGTTGTCGTTCGCTCGACTCCGCTCGCATCGGCGACCGTGACCGTCGCCCCGACGACGATGCCACCCTGCTGATCTACAACGCGCCCCGCGAGAATACCCGAAGCGCGTTGCGCTAAAACCGACGGCGCAGAGAGAGCGAACAGAAGCGAGAAGCTCATCACGAACCGAAACAATTTTGGAAATGGACGCATAAACTATGAAGCCCTTAATTCGCTAATGAAGGTTAAGAAAGATTACGAAATGAATTGTGGCTTAACGCTAACTTGCCGCCGCTCACGGCCCGATGCCGATGCCTAGTGCGTCGCTCGGAAGGCCGAGATTGGTGTTCGTACTGCGCGGCGCACCATTCGGTCTTCCCTGCCCTCCGGCCGCCGTCGTCGCAGTCAGCAAAGGCTCAACTCCGGCGAGGACAGCAATCGCCGTCACGCGCGACGGATCGCTGCTCTTCGTGCTTGAAACGATAATCATGTCGCCCACTTTAAGTTCGGTGAGATTAAGCGCGGGCAAATTTTCCAGCATCTCGCCTAAATCACGTTGACCACCACCACCGCCCATGCGCGGTGCGCCGCCTTCACCGCCTGCTGTTCCTGCTGCGCCGCCCGCTCCGCCGGGTCGCTGCGGGCGTTGTTGCTGCGCAGCACCTTCCGGCGGCGTTCCCTGCCGATTCGCGCCGTTGCCTTCAGCACCCGCTCCCGGCGCGCCGCTACCGCCCTGTCCTCGCGTCGCCAACATTTGCGCCATCATCGCCGGGAGACGACGCACCGTTGAATCTTTATTGACGGCGACGGTGAGCGGTTGCTGCGTCTGAACGTCCACAAGTTTTATTTCGTTCGTCGAAGCATAAACGCTTGTGACGCGGCCGCCGATGGTGCGAAACGCCCCTGAGACGATCTCTTCCGGCGTGAAGCGCGCGCCGTCCGTGCTGCGTTCGCCTAACGCGCGCAGTTGATCGCCTACTTGCAACTCGGCGAATGAACTCGGCTTCGCATCGCTAAAGCGCACCGAGTCGGGCGCGTAACGACGAAAGCGAATGTTTTCATTCGTCGCCGCCACGACGACAGGGCGCATCCCTTCGCGCGTGCGCGCGGTTATGGTGACCTCTTTCGTCACCGGGTTAAGCGCGGTGACAGTGCCCGCGATGCCGCGCCTACGCCATTCGGCGCGCTCGCGCTCATTCTTCTGCGTGATCTCAGCGCGCGCCATGACGTATACTGTGCGCGCCGGAATCGCTTGCCCGTCTTCCGAGATTCGTCCGGGCACATAGACGCGGTCGCCGACTTTGATTTCTGCGATTGAGCTTGCAACGGCTTTGCTAACGCTGGTTTCGCCCGCCGGTATGCGCATATACTTCGTCGCCTCGCTCAAAATCACGGTGACGGTTGCGCCCGCATCGGTTTTCACCGTGATGCGATTGGCGGCTGCGTCAATGCTTGCGACTTCGCCCAGCACGCGAGTCTGCGACGGTGCGTTGCCGCTTGCCTGCGCCGGAGGATTAGATTGCCCGTAAACGTTTCCGGTGCTCGCCGCAGCCAGTGTGAGCGCAAAGGTGGCCAGCGCATAAATCAACCGAAACTTTTTCATTTAATTTCCTCGCGTCTAAAGCGTTATGCCTAAGTGGTTTCGAGGGAGAAGATATTTATAAACTCAAATGTACTTACGTATAGATAGTGGCGGCGCCAAATGTTAAACGTCTGCGGCGGAGCGAAGTTTCAATAAATCCGTACTTTACGCAACCAAATGTAATAGACGCGCGGCGGGCTGGTTTGGTTGGCAACGGTTTGAGTGAAACCGATTTAGCGACTTTTACGCGGCGCTCAGGTGTTCGCCTCCGGCCGCCAACCGAAACGATAGCGCGCCGTGAGCGCCAGCCCCAGACTTGCGACAAGCAATCCTCCGACGATAAACGGCCACACAAAGGGCAGCGACAGCAGCGCCGCCCAGAAGCCCGCGCCTAATAGCAGCGCGCCCGATTCCGAATGCTTATCGCGCGGCCAAAAAAGGCGCTGCAACCATCGCCCCGTGCTCGCATGAATCACAACGCGCCCGAACAAATAAGCAACGACTAAGAGCAGCACGCCCATCACCCCGACCATCGCGCCGAGCGCCGACGGCAGAAACCTGAGCGACGCGAGCACGCCGTAGGACATCACGATTGATCCGAGCAATCCGATAGCGGCAACGCGCAGAGACGTCAATTGCAAACGCGCCGCCGCGCGACTAACAACGCCCGGCGCGGCGGCCGTTAACGCAAGCGACGCGACGAACCAGAACAGCACCGCCAGCAGCCGCTGCCCGAAGTAAGCCAACGACGGGCGCGGCGCAACGAGCGTTACGGGATTACGCGCCAACTCGCGCAACTCCTGTTCATAACCGGCATACATTACGGTTGTGCTTGAAGGGCGACGACCCGGAGCGTTTTTCCCGTGATGATATGCTCCGCCGAGCACCATCACATCGCCCCCGATGAATGATCCTTCGCGCTGCATGACGCTCCCGCCGATAGCCGCCACGTCTCCCTCTACACGCCCTTCAATAATCGCGTCGCCGCCGAGCACCATCACACCCTGCTCGACCGCGCCGCGCACTACAACGTCTCGCCCCAGCACATAGACGTTGCCGGGAGTGGAGCCGTTGATGATCAAGGCTTCTGTGTTGTTTGATGAAACGGCAGGCGGCGCGCTCGTTTGCGCATGAGCGATGACGGCCAAGCCAATCAGCGCGAGGGACGTGGCGATAAACGCCTTCCACGCGGTCTGGACTGCGGCAGCAGGAGCATAATAAGGAAAAGGACTAAGCGCGATCACAGTAAACTTAATTTCAAAAGCGGAATCCCAAGTTTCGAGGTGTAATTTAAAACCTGCCCGGAATCGTTTACTCCGAAGCGCTCTCGCGGTGATACGTGCCGATCATCTTTCGCAACCAGAGGGCGGCGAAGGCGATGAGAAGCAACCACAACAAACTCGAAGCGTTCGGCGCGATGAAGCCGAAGCGACCCTCCACAAAACGTAGCATGACGGACGCGCCCGCGCCCAAGTTCATCGCCGCCTTAAGAAACATTCCCGCGACGCTTAAGAGCGCCTTCGCCGAAATCGCAAGCGGGGTGAAAGCGATCTTAAAGCTTGCCACGCCGAGCGAAGCGAAAATTAGCGCGGCGAGCGCGCAGCATACGCCGAGCGCGATCTTCCTTTCAGGCCGCGCGCGCACCCCGCTCATGTCCGACTGCGCGCGCGCCCTGACGGTTCTGGCGAAATCTTCCGGCAGCGCAAGCTTCGCTTCTCCAGCAAAGGCCGCGCTCAACGTCGCAAGCAATCGCCGTTGCTCTCTAATCTCATGCGCGCAAGACCCGCATTTGCGCGCGTGTTCTTCAATGCGCGCGCTTTCCTCCCTCTCAAGTTCGCCGTCAAGGTAAGCCGCGAGCAAAGATTCCGGCGGACAATCATGAGTTTTAAGAACAGCGTTTGTCATCTGTTTTATTCGCTCTACAAACTTGTGATTCCCCGCAAGAGCAATCCGTTACGCATCGTTTCGCGCGCGCGGAAGATTCGGTTTTTCACTGTGCCGAGCGGCAAACCTGTGACCTCCGCGATCTCTTCATAACTTAAATCATGCGCATGACGCAGCACGATCAACTCTTTATAGGCAGACGGCAATCCGTCGATCACTTCCTCAATCTCACTTAATCGTTCAGCGCGTTCGCTCTGTTGCTCAGGCGTCGGCTGTGCGCTCACGAGCGGCAACTCGTAGCTTTCGCCGTCAGACGTCTGTGATTCAAAGCCGCGCTCGCGCGTTGAGTTGCGCCGCAAGTGATCGACGGCGACGTTGTGCGCGATGCGGTAAATCCACGTTGAGAATTTATACTCCGAGCGGTAGCGACGAAGCGAGTTATAAACTTTTACGAACACGTCCTGTGTCAGATCGAGCGCCGCTTCATAATCGCCCGTCATGCGATAGATGTAGGCGACGATGGGGCGTTGATAACGACGGACGAGTTCCTCGAAGCCGTCTTCGCCGCCGCTAATCGCGGACGCGACCAAGTCGTAATCGGCGACCGCACCTAAATTCCCGAAGCTGAGAAAGTTTGCATTGGGCATGATGCTCTGATTTTACGTTTGGCGCGGGATAAAAGTTTCAACCGTTAATTGTGCTGCGAGAGCGGGGTAAATTATGCGGCGCAAGCAGGTTATTCTTAACCCCAAGCGAGCGCGGCGAGTCCGGCGGGCGCGGCGATCTGGTCAAAGTTGATGTCGTCTCCTGACGGCAGAATGAGGCGAAAATCTTCCGCGCGCAGCGCGTGTGCTTTCACAGAAAGCGTCTCGGCGAGCAACTCGTTTGCCCGCTCTTCGCCGAGCCGGTCGCCGATCACAAGCAGGCGCTCAATCGCATGTTGCTCACCCGTGCCCGTTACGTTCTCGCCCTCCGCCATGCGGTCGCGGTAGAAAAGCAGGAGACGATACAATTCATCTCGACAATCTTGCATCTCGCACACGACGCTGCGCACGACGAGCGGCTCACCGCGCCGCAACAAAAGAGCGGTAAAACCTTCGCTGTGCGAACTGACAAGCAGCGAATCAGTTTGCGTTGACGAAGGAGCGCGCATCAGCCACCACGCTTCGCCCATGTGACGCGGAAGGACAAGCCCCACGCGCCAACCCAAATTTGCAAAGGCCGCTTCGTATTCCGCCAGCACCGCGCGCTGCACGCCCGCCACGAGATAACGCGCGCGCCCGTTCACAGCGACAGTTAACCGACGGCGCGCAACTTGTAACTCTTCGACCGGACAACCGAAAGCGCGCTCGATTTTCCAGTTAAGCGTTTCCTCCAACTCGCCGCGCGAAGCAGGCACGCTTTCAAGCGTCAAAATTACTGTGCGCGTTGCTGCCTCCGGCAGCGCCACCGACCACTTTTTCTGCCCCGCCAACCCGATGCTCGCGGCCAATTCCAGAAGCGCGCCAGACAACTCTTTCGGATCGGTGATGTTGTTTTCTTGAAAATCCGGGCGGACGAGGTTTTCAGGCAGTGCGACAAGCCCAGCGCGCCGCACCACGAGTTGCCCGCGACGA
>JACDAW010000002.1 GCA_013695245.1 Pyrinomonadaceae bacterium
GGAGTACGCTTGGCATCATCGGCTATGGCGCAATTGGTCGTGAGGTGGAACGCTTAGCACGCGCCTTCGGGGTGAACGTGCTCGTCGCGGAACGCAAGGGTTCGCGTGAGATTCGCGCCGGACGCACAGAGTTCTGTGAAGTCTTGCGGCGAAGCGATGCGGTGACGATTCACGCTCCATTAGATGAGGAAACACGCGGGATGATCGGCGCGGAGGAGTTGAGGATGATGTCTCCGCAAACGATTTTGATTAACTGCGCGCGCGGCGGAATTGTTGATGAAAGAGAGTTGGCTGCTGCGCTTCGCGCGGGGGAAATTGCGGGCGCAGGAATTGATGTATTAACGAATGAGCCGCCGCGCGAAGGCAACCCGTTGCTCGAATTGGAAGCGGCAAACTTGATCGTCACGCCGCACGTTGCTTGGACGAGCAGAGGGGCGATGAATGCCTTAATCGATCAGGTGATCGAAAACATCGAAGCGTTTGCGCGCGGCGAGCCGCGTAACCTCGTTGCTTAAGCTTGTTGATAACTAACAGCCAGTAAGCAGATTAAGTCTTTGCTGCTGCCGTTCGCTTGTGTCTTCACGCGCTGGCCGCGGCTTCGTCTTCCGGGTGTTCCGAAGTGTAAAGGCGCAGGATTTCCTGACCCTGCCGTGAACGCGGATCAATGGTGCGCAGGTGTTTGCGTCCCTGCATCTCCCAGATCGCGGTCACTTGACCGTCTTTCTCAACTGCGTGATAAGTGATCTCTTCAGTGCTTACCTCTGGCTCCGGTGTTGCGGCGGTCTCCGGTGACGCTTCAGTGTTGTTGTCGCCGGTTTCGTTTGTCGGAGTTGTTTCAATTGCTTCTTCATTTTCAGCCATAATATTCCTCACTCAAGTTTTAGCTTTACAAGTTCGATTAAAATTGTGTCACACGCTCAAACTGCGTGTCTAGCGAGTTGCTCGGCATTCAAGCATTCGCCCGTGAGCGTTCAAGCCACGATGGGGCGAAGCGCGAGCGCGAGTTCGACGGCGCGGCGCGGCGCGACCACGCCCCAACCTTGTCGGTCAATCTCGATGTGCGGCAAGCGTTCCGACGTGTCGAGCAGAATGCGTTTCACCCCCTGCGGCGTCAAATCCGGGTTCGCTTCAAGCATACATGCGACGACGCTTGACACAATCGGCGCGGCAAACGAAGTGCCGTCAACATATTTGTAGTGTTCGCTGATCACGTTTCCTTCGCGCAGCTTGATCGTGATCAACTGTCGCAGGAGCGGCACGGGAAGATCGCGCGCGTCGTAGAGATCGGGATCAATCGCTTTGTGCGCTTCGATGAGCGAATGGAGTTCGGCGTCCGAAGCAGCGTCGAGCGCGGCATAGAGTTCTGCTTCGGCCGCGGTCGGCGTGTGCGGCAGGATAGGCGCGGGAACCCAGATGCCGGGCGCGATCAATTCCGGTTTCTGTAGCCCATCGAAAGTCGGGCCGTAGGACGAGCGATACATGCCGCGCCGCACGCGGTCGAGTGAATTTTGATCATCAAGGCCTCCGACGGCGATGCACGACGGCGCGCTTGCGGGCGGATAGACGGGATGACCGGGTTGCAGTCCGGCATTACCAGCGGCGCACACGACCGTGAGACCGCGACGCACAGCGCGCTCAACGGTTTTCGCCAAAGGATTATTGAGATACGAGCTTTCGCCATCGCCGCCCGCCGAGATGTTGACGACACGAATATTGTATTCGTCTTTGTGCTCAAGCACCCAGTCGAGTCCCTGTTTGATGTTGCGTTCAGGAATGCGACCCGATGCGCTGATCTTGACGAGCACAACCCGTGCGTCGGGCGCGATGCTGCGATAGAAGCCGTTTGAAAGCGAGCCGTTTCCGGCGGCGACGACCGAGGTCATCATGCCGTGCCAACTCGCGGGATCGGTCGTCTCCAAAGTTGATAAACCATCCGCCACGATGTTGTGATAAGCGAGAATGCGGTTCTGAGGCGTCGTCAGATCGGGATGCGCGTAGAAGCCTGAGTCGAGAAAGGCAATAGTTTGCCCGCGCCCCGTAAAGCGTTCGTCAGAATCGAGACGAAGCGGAGTCGGGAGCACAAGCCCGCCTTGTTCAAAGACGACGGCATCGGTTGCGAGTTGGACGCGCGCCCGTTCAAAAAGTTCGATGCAACGCGCGCAGACACTGGAGACAAGCGCGCCCGCCGGAGCGTTGGCGAGCACTATTCTTTGCAATTCTTCGGGGAGCGCGACGATTGGCGCTAACCCTTCCACCGATTCGCGTCCACACACGGGACACGTCTTGCGTCCGCCCGCTCGATCAGATTCATGCGCCGACGGTTGAAGCGAAATGATTTCAGACACGAATTAACTTGTACCCTTATTAGTTTCCGATTTTGTTCGTTCTTGATTGTGAGTCTATGATGAAGGCGAAACACATTCTAGCGCAAGGCGAGGCGCATTGAGCGACAAAAATATTTACGACGCAGCGGTGGTCGGCGGCGGGCACAATGGACTTGTGTGCGCGTGCTATCTGGCGAAAGCGGGATTGAAAGTCGTGGTGCTCGAACGCCGCCACATCATCGGCGGCGCGGTCTGCACGGAAGATGACATCATACCGGGCTACAAGATCGATGTCGGCTCAAGCGCGCATATCATGATTCACTTAACGCCCGTTGTGAAAGAACTAGAACTCGAAAAATTCGGACTCGAATACATTGATTGCGATCCTTTTGCGTTTGCGCCAACGGCGGAAGGTGAAGCGATTTACTTCTGGAAAGACGTTGAAAAAACTTGCGAATCAATCGCGCGAGTCTCACCGCGCGATGCAGAGAAG
>JACDAW010000412.1 GCA_013695245.1 Pyrinomonadaceae bacterium
TCGCCGCGCATCAGCTTTAGCAACAAGCGGCGTACGCGCGCGTCTTCCGCATAGTCATCACGACGCGCCGGAGTCGGCAACAGCCACGCCGGACGGCGCATCGTGTTTGATTGAATGGTTTTCATCATCGTGTCACTCATCGCTTAATACTCTCCGCCAAAGTCTTTCATGCCTTCCGTTTCATTTCCCTTCGTGTGTTCGCGGCTCGTCCTTTCAAACACAAAAAAGCCGCCCGGTGTGGGCGGCTACGACTAACAATAAAATCAGAAACTTTAATAACGACTACAAAAGTCTTTCCCTCTCCGCCCGTTTATAAACATGTAGAGACACACGCCACCACCACTGCTGCAGATGCGCACACGCGACTTGAGCATTCATGCGAGATTTGGCAGTGATGTTGAAAACAGATTCGCGGTTCATAAAAGCAATCTCTTCGTCGAAGAACCAAAGGTAAGCGGTTCATTGCGGCGTCAGACTAACAACTGCAGGATGCGCCTGTCAATGACAAAATGATGAACACATTCTTAGGGGCGCTCTCTCAGCACTTTCATACACGTGCAAAACGATTGGATTCAGCGTACCGAATTGCTGCTAGCAGCAATAGTAATCGTTTTGTTCGTTATGCGAGTGAGGTTGTTCGTTAGGACGAAAACGTAGTATCAATGCTTTGGAAGGTTACAAAAGGATTTACAGTAAAAATCTTGAGCCTTATTTTTCGTTGTCGTTCGCCGAACAATGATTGATGTGCCGCGCCAGACGCTTCGTGAGATCGTCGCTAAATATGGTCGCACGGTGTGCGAAGACCCAAAGCGGTGTCGGGGTTTGCTGCGTGATTTCTGCGGAAGCTACCGGCGTGAGATAAATGTTTTGGTCGGCGCGTTGGAAGAGCGCGTCGGCGTGGAACTGCTGGCGGTGCGTGAGGGGCGAAGCTCAATGCCGCGCGAGGTTTTACTGTCGCGCTTGACGAAGCGGCTTGAGGATAATCTGGCTTTAACGGAAGGGGCGGCGCGGTGGGCAATTGATTCGTGGGCGTTGGCTTTGGGCGTGCTGTCTGAAGCGGAAGTGAAAGCGCGCGAGAGGGAGGCGACGGAAGTTGAGCTACGAAAAGATGAAGCGCGCGTTGAACTTCTCGTCAAAAAGCAAATTGAAAATTCCGGTAGCAGCAATTCTCAAACACAAACGAAAATCAAAGAAGAACCGGACGCGCTGCCGGAGCAACCAGATGTTCGCATTATTGCTTCGCCTCCACCAACTGAGCCGCCCGTTGTCGTCGCTCCACGACAAGCGGCTCCCGTTTCTACGAAAAAGAGTTCGCAACCGCCAACGCCCGTTCCGGTTGATCCGCCGCGTCGCCGACGAAGAGGAAAATTTCGTAGCTGCGTGCTCGGTTGTTTGCTGATCATTGTGTTAACCGCGCTGGCGATCTTCGGCACGTTCGTCGTTGTCCCGCTCCTGCGCGACGAGCAGCAGCAGCAAGCGCCTACGCAGCCGCCGCAAACAACGCGCTGAGATTTGTCACTGCGAAATTCTTTTCCTCGTCGCGCAGAGGCTATTGACTCAACAGTTTCACTTTCGTTTGGTATAGTTACCCGGCAAAATTCCATTTCAGGAGAAAACGATTATGAGCAGACGACCGGGCGGCGAGCTTGCTTCGCGGCCGCTTCACTTCATCTGGATCGCCGATAGTTCCGGCTCGATGAGCAACGACGGAAAAATACAAGCCCTTAACACCGCGATCCGCGAAGCCATCCCGCACATGCGAAAAGTGGCGGACGACAACCCGAACGCGCAAGTGCTTGTGCGCGCCGTCAAGTTCTCAAACGGCGCGCAGTGGCATATCTCGCAGCCGACGCCCGTTGCGGATTTTAACTGGACGGATTTAACGGCCGATGGCGAAACCGACATGGGCAAGGCGCTCGCCCTCGTCGCCGATCAACTAAAGATGCCGCCGATGTCTGAGCGCGCGCTTCCGCCCGTCCTTGTGCTCATTTCCGATGGTCAACCGACGGATGATTACGAAGGCGGCTTGAAAGCTTTGATGGAGCAACCGTGGGGGAAGAAATCCGTGCGCATTGCGATCTCCATCGGGCAGGATGCAGACGCGGAGACGCTGCAAAAGTTTATCGGCAATTCGGAACTTAAACCGCTGGCGGCGAACAGCCCTGAAGCTTTGGTGAAACACATCAAGTGGGCTTCAACGGCGGTGCTCAAATCCGCATCGTCACCCGCCGCCGGTGGAACTGATCACCCTGATGCGGGGCCAACTTCGGCCGGAACGCCAGCCGGTGTGCCTGCTGCGCCCGCGCCTGTGCCGATTCCTTCGGCCGCAGCCGCAGGCGGAGGCGCAAACGCGGGGACTGATCCGGCGGATGATCAATCAACCGTTGACGACGTTTGGTAAACAAGGAAAAGATCATGACGGACGAGAAGCCGGCCGGAGCGAGTAAACTTGTCTGGCAGGCGACGGGCGAGACTGTGCGGGGCGCATCGCACTTGCGCTCCGGCACGCCTAATCAAGACGCGATTCTGCAACTGCGCGAATCGGGAACAACCTTGCCATTGATCCTTTCCGTCTCTGACGGTCACGGCAGCGACAAATGTTTTCGCAGCGACCGGGGATCGCATTATGCCGTCGAGATCGTCGCGCAGTTAATGCGCGAATTCTTGCGACGAAGCGAAGGGGATGTTGAAGAATCGAAACTTGAAGTCCGCGCGAAAGAGTTTCTGCCGGACGAATTCATCAAGCGATGGCGCGCGGCCGTTGAAGCCGATCTTTCCGTGAGGCCGTTTACGGAAGAGGAGTTTAAAAAACTAGAGGAGAAGGACGGCGCGGGCGCGCGCAAAATCGTCGAAGCGAATCCGCCGCTCGCTTACGGCGCAACCTCACTCACCGTCCTTCTCACAGACTCCTTCATCCTCTACTTGCAACTCGGTGACGGCGAAATTCTCACTGTCTCGGACAACGCAGAGGTTAAATTGCCGCTTGCGCCCGACGACCGGCTTTTCGCCAACGAGACAACCTCGCTTTGTTTGGAAACGGCGGCGCAAGATTTCCGACTCAAAGTGCAAATGCTCTCCACTGAAACGCCCGCGCTAGTTCTCCTTACCACCGACGGCTACGCCAATTCGTTCACCGACGATCAAAACTTCTTTAAAGTCGGCAGCGATATTCTTGAGATGATGCGCGCCGATGGCTTCGACTCAGTTGGCGCAAACGTCAAGACGTGGCTTGAAGAAGCGACCAGCGTCGGCAGCGGCGACGATTGCACGCTCGGCATCATCTGTCGGATGGACGCTTTAAAAGGGCAGCCGCAATCGAAAGCGAAGGCTGAACCTCAATCTAACGCTTCGCCGCCACCGATTGCGCAGCAAACAAACAAGCTGAGCAATGAAACCAAGTCGGGCGACGTGTCGCCAACCGCAAACTCTCCTGCACCCGCGAAGCCGGAAATTTCCCCCGTCGGAAACAAGTCGTAAGCAGATGACCAAGCCGCGCAACTCATCCCAGTCATTATTTGCCGTAAAGGACTTCATCGCTCTTTTCAAGTAACTTGACACCCATCGCTCCTAAAGGAGACTACAAGAATGGAATACGTTCATCGGATTGAAGGCGAACGCAAAATTAGTCTGAGCGACTTCGATCCGGAAGAGACACATGGACTGAAGCGCAACGAAGCCGAAGAGAAGATGTCGCGGCTGACGGAAGAGTTGGTTGAATTGCAAGAGTTGCTTTACGCGGCGAACGACACGCGCCTGCTCGTCATCTTGCAAGGGCGCGACACGAGCGGCAAAGACGGGGCGATTCGCGGCGTGTTCGGGCCGCTCAATTCACAAGGTTGCGAAATCGCTTCATTCAAAGTTCCGACCGAAGCGGAACTCGCACACGATTTTCTCTGGCGCGTGCATCTTCATGCGCCTGCTTCGGGGCAGATCGTTGTCTTTAATCGCTCGCATTATGAAGACGTGCTTGTTGTGCGCGTCCATCATCTCGCCGAAGAAAAAATTTGGCGTGGGCGTTACGACCATATCAATAACTTTGAACGCCTGCTCGCCGATTCCAATACGATCATTCTCAAATTCTATCTTCATATCAGCCGCGAGGAACAAGAGAAGCGTTTGATGAAGCGCGAGCAAGATGCGACGAAGTTCTGGAAACTCTCGGTCGGCGATTGGAAAGAGCGTGAGCACTGGGATGATTACACAGTCGCTTACGAAGACGCGATCAATAAGTGCAGCGCGCCGCACGCGCCTTGGTTCATCGTTCCCGCAAACAAAAAGTGGTTTCGTAATCTCGCCATCGCCGAGGCGCTTGTCAATGCGCTCAAGCCTTACAAAGAGAATTGGTTGAAACGACTTGAGAAGATAGGGGAACGTGAACTTGCCGCGATTGAAGAGTTTCGCCGCGCGGCGCAAAGCTCAGGCGCGAAAACGTAATTGATGAACAACGTCGTCCGCCAGCAGCTTTGCGAGATCGTCCGGCGTCACGGTCGCGCC
>JACDAW010000441.1 GCA_013695245.1 Pyrinomonadaceae bacterium
GCGTAAGTTTATTTCGCTGGCGGAGAGAATCATGTTGCGCAAACGCTCCATCATCTCACCAAGCGTCATCTCGTCGCGCTCGATCTCCATCAAGACTTCTTCTTTGCGACGTTGAAGAATTTGCTGGAAGACGCGAAGCACATCAAACACGCCGACCGCAACTTCCGGGTTCTGCTTGTCTGACTCAATCGGCGCGCGCGTCCAAATCGCGCGCTCCACAGTCGCCCGAGACCATAACATCTGTGCTGCTGCTTTATACTTTTGATGTTCAAGCAACTGTTCGACGAGTTCGCGGCGCGGGTCATCTGCCGCGAGTTCATCTTCGGTGCTTGCGCTCTGCGTATCGCGCGGCAGCAGCATCCGCGATTTGATCTCGATAAGCGTCGCCGCCATCACGAGAAATTCCCCCGCGACGCCGATGTCCATTTCTTTCATCAGGCGCAGGTAACGCAAGTATTCATCCGTGATGCGCGCGACGGGAATGTCATAGATGCTAACTTGCTCTTGGCGGATGAGGTAGAGTAGCAGATCGAGCGGCCCGGCGAATTCGCCCATCACGATCTTTAATTCTTCGCCGCCGCTCCCCGCCACGATTTCCGGTTGCGCTCCGGCGACGCTGATCGTCCCGGTCGGGGTCGCTTCAGGCATGAGCGTCGTATCCGGCGCGGACAAATTTGTTTCGCTCGCTTCCATCATTGAGACATGCTCCTCATCGCTTTTCGTTCGACGCCCAATCTACGCCTCGCCTCACCCAGCGTTTGCGAAGCAACAACTCGCGCGCGCGCGCAACCTTCGTCAAGCACCGTATCGAGTTCAGCATCGGTAATGCTGTTGAAACGCTCTTGAACGGGTTTGAGAAACTCGATCATTCGCTCGGCTAATTCATTCTTCAACTGCGCATAGCCGCGAGTTGAGAAATGCGTTTCGATTTCTTCGCGCGTTTGGTTCGTCAGCAGTTGATAAATGACAAGCAAGTTTGTGATCGCCGGGCGCGAAGGATCAAAACGTATCTCCGTGCCTGAATCGGTGACGGCGCGTTTGAATTTTCGTGTGATCGCATCCGGTGCATCAAGCAATTCGATGCATCCCTGCGGGTCATCATCCGACTTCGACATCTTCTTCGACGCATTCGAGAGCGACATCAACCGCGCGCCGACTTCCGGGATGAACGGTTCGGGCACGCGAAACGTTTCGCCGTAATCACGATTAAAACGAATGGCGAGGTCGCGCGTTAATTCCATGTGCTGCTTTTGATCTTCGCCAACGGGCACAACGTCGGTTTGATAAAGCAACACGTCTGCCGCCATCAATACCGGATAATCAAACAGTCCGACGCCCGCGCGCTCTCTTCCCTCACGCGCCTTATCCTTAAATTGCGTCATCCGCTCAAGCTCGCCCATGCGCGTCACGCAGTTCAACAGCCACGTCAACTCCGAATGTTCGGGAACATCCGATTGCACGAAGATCACGGACTTCTGCGGATCAATCCCGACAGCGAGAAACATGCGCGCGATTTCGCGGATTCTTTCTGCCAAAACCTTAGGGTCTTGCCTGACGGTGAGCGCGTGAAGATCGGCGACGAAAAAGAAGTTTTCGTAGTCGAGTTGAAATTGCAGCCAATTGCGCAGCGCGCCGATGTAGTTGCCGAGATGAATGGGGCCGGTCGGTTTAACCCCGCTAAGAAGTCGCCTCATCTACGCTCCGAGAAAAACAATACTCCATGCTAAGGGATTGATGACACTGAAAATCACTCTAAACACTCCGGTGAAGAGTGCGATTATCAGCAATATGAGGCCGTATCGCTCAATCGCCTCGAACGCCGGGGCGAAACTTTCAGGCAGGAGGCTGCCGAGAATTTTGCCGCCGTCGAGCGGCGGGATCGGCAGTAAATTAAAAACGGCTAATACGACATTCAAAGTGAAGAGGACTTTGAGCAATTGCCACACGCCATCGGTAAAGGTCGAATCGGCATTGACAACCGCAATCTGATCGCCAACCAGCCCGACCACGCCCGTCTCATAGAGCACACGAATGCCGATGCCCGCACAAATTGCGATAATCGTATTAACGATCACACCAGCCGCCGAAACCCAGATGTTTGCCACGCGCTTGTTGCGCCACTTGTTCGGATTAACGGGCGTCGGTCGCGCCCAACCAAGCAGCGGCGCACCCGTAAAGAAAGCGATTGCCGGAAAGAGCAGCGTCCCGATTGGATCGACGTGCGAGGTTGGGTTTAATGTAATTCTACCTTGCAAGCGCGCGAGATCATCGCCGAAGCGATTCGACATCCAAGCGTGCGCCGCTTCGTGAAATGACAGCGAAAATACGAGCGCCACCATGTAGAGCACGAACAAACCAATGTTGTAATCACCTACCATCAATCTTCACCCGCAAACAAGTTACCCGATTCTTCACACTAGCACGCAGGTATAAGCGTGTCAAAAACAACCCACCGCGTTTAGACTCAAGCATTTAACCATGAAATTTTAATTTAACAACGTGCCTTGAACGCCAAGCGGCAAGCTGTAAACTGTATCATTCGTAGCGACGATCATATCGCCCTTGCTGCTGAACGCTAAACCCACCACGTTCATTCCGGCGACCGCTAGTTCAGCCGCGCGCCCATCGGCACTGATGCGCACAATGCCGCGCCGACCGCGCAGAGAAGCAGCCACGTAAAGATTTCCGGCGCGGTCGAAAGCCAACCCTTGCGGGCGGCCAAGGCCGCGGTAGAAAACGTCGGTGTCGCCGTTTTCATCAACGCGCATCACCGAATCGAAACTCGAAACGGTCGGCCCCGTCACATACAACTTATCGTCGGGGCCGAACGCTAAGTGGTAAGCCGAAACGGAAGGCTCAAGTTGCGCCCATTCTTCCGCTTCACCGATGCCGTTAACGCGAAAGATCGTGCCCTGACGGTCGCCCACATACATGCGTCCCTGACGGTCGAAAGCGATGCCGGTGGCGACCCCTAGGTCGCGGGCGAAAAGCACCACCTCATTGAACGCCGTAACGCGATACACATTTTCGTCTAAGCGACTCGTCACATACATCTGCCCGCTCTGGTCGAAAGCGATCCCTGTCGGGTTGACGATCTCGCCTGAGAAAGCCGAGAGTTCACCATCAGTATCAATGTGCAATAGCGAGATCGGCATTCGCTGACCGCGCGATCCTGAGCGCGTGACATAAAGCGAGCCGTCGTCCGGGTCGAAGGCGGGATTGGCGACTAGGTGAAGGTCTTCAGCCAATTTAATACCGACCGTAAGGGATGAGGACGCGCCTTCCTGCGCGTCTGCCGTAAACCTCACCTTCACGTCCGAGCCACCGGGCAACTCCGGCACGCTCGCCATTACGCGGCGCGGGCTGGCGGCGACGATCCAGCCACGCTCGTCGTTGAAATAAACACCGCTCGCCGCGGATTGACGGGCATTGAAATTTTCGCATTCAACGTTAACCACGCCGCCCGGAATCGTTGCCGCCGGATCGATGCGCACGATCCGCCCTGCTTCGCTCATCTTAACTTCCCCAATGCTCTAATCTTTTCCATGCCTTCGATCATCCGAATTTACACAACAAGCCGCGAATAAAATCACATAACAAGCTCGCGGAAGTTTTATTATCATACGATGCGACAGCTCAGACTGTCTAATTTGAAAGACAGTAGCACGGCTTAACGCTTCGCCCCTAAATTCATATCTCGTCTGTCAGCTTTTTGGCCTTGCCTAAAGCCTTGATATGGTATAATCGCTCTCCGATCAAATATCGAGAGGCTACCCCCGCGCGGGACGTGTAGCAGCGCCACCGCGCAACGTTTGATCGCTTGAAGGATCAGGATGCTCATTCGCTTAAGCGACAGGTGTTCGCCGAGCAAGTTTGGAAAAATTCTACCAGCGTCCCGTACCAAGTGCTCGCTTCCCTCTTCCTCTAACTATCAAACACTCGAATTAAAATTCAAAACCCGGCCGCGCCCGCAGCGACGGTTCGGCTCGTCGTGTCTTTCAGTCTTCAACGGAGGTTAATTTTTATTAGTACCGTACACGGCAACACTCAAGGCTTAAAACAGAATCAACTGCGCCGCATCGAGAAGATTTACTCGCGCCGCATCTCGCCGCAACAGATCGTAACGCCGGAATTTGCACGCCAGCTCTCCGAATTGTCACACGAAACAAACCGTCAGATCGGCGTGCTCGTTGATCGTAAGGGCTACGTCGAACACGTCATCATCGGTGATGCGCGTCGTATCGAACTGCCTGACCTTCGCCGCACGCGCGTTGCGGCGGATCGCTTTCGCGGGCTTCGCTGCATTCACACGCACCTGCGCGGCGAAGAACTTACGCAGGATGATTTAACCGATCTCGCTTTGCTCAGGCTCGATCTGATGGCGGTGGTTGAAGTTGAACAACGCACGGGTTTGCCCGGCGTGGTGCGCGCCGCGC
>JACDAW010000453.1 GCA_013695245.1 Pyrinomonadaceae bacterium
GTAATCGCCATCCCGTCACGCGCGACGGGCGCAAACGAACTCGCGCCTAACAGAACAATGCAGGTCGTCGTTAATCTCGAAGGCATCAGGATGGACGCCGATCTCGCCAACTTTAGAATTGACCTAACAGGCGTGCGATTTAAATAAACGTCGGTAGGACGACGCGCCGCTTATGTCGCTCCTTGTGCTTCTCGTTCGATTTCATCTCGCACAAAAAGATTCTCAAGCCCGCCGCTGACCGGCTGCACCGAGATGAGGCGCGCGCCGCCTGAGCGCGCACGCTTGATCGCTTCGTCAACGTAATCTTCGCTTTCAACTTCAATGCGCGCGCCGCCCGGCGTCTGTTCCACTCGCGCGCCTGCGAGCGAAGCGAGCGCCGACGTGACGGAAGACGGATCGGAAGCGGCGATGGTGACTTCCATGCGTCCGTCGCTTCCGCGCTTCCGCAACTCTTCGAGCGCGCCGAGATGTGCGAGCCTTCCACCACGCATCACCGCCGCGCGGTCGCACAAAACTTCGATGTCGGCGAGAATGTGCGAGCAGAGAAAAACCGTCTTGCCCCTGCTCCGTAAACTCTGAATGATGTCGCGCACCTCGCGCCTTCCAATCGGATCAAGCCCGCTCATCGGTTCATCGAGGAACACGATTTCGGGATCATTAACAAGCGCCTGCGCGAGTCCGACGCGCTGCGTCATGCCCTTCGACAGTTTCCGCAACTGCTTCGTCCAACTCTTTTCTTCAAGACCGACGAGATGCAAAAGCTCTGCGGCGCGCTTGCGCCTCGCTTCGCGCTTGATGCCGAAAAGCTCGGCGCAATATTCGAGAAGCTCGCGCGCCGTCAGGTAATCGTAAAAGTAAGGTTGTTCGGGCAGGTAGCCTATGCGTCGGTGCATTGAGATGTCGCTGATGTCACGGCCTAAAATGCGCGCGCGCCCGGTGGTCGGGTAGATCAAGCGCATGAGGAGTTTGATCGTCGTGGTTTTGCCAGCGCCGTTCGGGCCGAGAAAGCCGAAAATCTCGCCCTGCTCGACCGCGAGCGAGAGATCGTTGAGAGCGCGCACGCGGCGTTTCTTTAAAAACCCGACCTCATAATCTTTCGTTAAATTTTCGATTTCAATAATCGCCATTACTTTTCGAGCCTAAAATTATTTACGCGGAATCTTCGAGTTTGAATTTAGCATCGCTTCGCAAGTTTCCGTATCGATCTCGTAAACTTCGCCTGAGGGATCAACCGGCGTGCCCGTCAGGTCGAAGCGCAGAGAATCACTCACCGCGCGCAACTCTTGTCGCATCTCACGCCAACTGCCGGGACATCTTCCCGCGCGCGCTTGATAATCTCTGAGCGCTCGCCGCAGCAGGTCGCGCTCGTCTAAAGAACGAAGCCAGAGCAGGTATTTGAACGCGATGTCTTTAATGCTTTGCTCGTTCGCTTCCTCGTACAGATGCGTGTAGATCGCGCGCGCCGTTTCGCGGCTGCCGCCTTCGGCTTGCATCCGCGCTGCCATCGCGCTCATCCAGCGCGGCGCGTTCCTTACCTTTGCGCCTTCCATGTAAGCTTCGCTCGCTTCCTTAAAGCGTCCTGATTGCCAATAGATGTAGCCGAGATGATGATAGAGCCGCCACGCCTGCGGATTCGCCGCGATGCCGCGCTTCGTCAGATTAACGGCCGCATCCACGTCAACGCCGGGAAGGATGATCGCCCCATATTCATAAGCGCCGATGAATTGCGGATCGAGCGTGACGGTTCGGTCGAGGAGCGGCGCGAGCAACTTCAAATCGAGTTCGCGCAGATCGCCAAGCGGAATCGTCCCCTGATGCGCCATAACTTTGCGACCAACATATTGAATCGTGCGCAGCCAATAATAATCGGCGACCAAACCGTTGAAGCCAAGGCTCATGCGCTTGAGCGCGGTGGGCGAGACGTACAGGCTCTCTTCCGCCAAAGGTCGCTCGTTAGAAGCGCGGGCGGAATCAATGGCGCGCGCAAGGGCGGCGATGCTGCCCAAGCCGCAAACGATAAGCGACGCGAGCAACGCCGTTTTTATCTTCATGCGCCTGCGTGCATCGGCGTGCGCGCTTCTATGATCCGCGAAAGTCATTTGAAGTTACGACGACTGAAGATAAGGGTTGCAGCGGCGAGCAGCACGGCGATGTAGATCATCGCATACAGAGTCGCCGCAGTTAAATAGGCGAGCGACGGCACATCACCGTGCGCGGCGGAAGTGATAAAAGAGTAGTTGGCAAGATTGGGCAATAGATAGTAGAGCGTGCCGAAGAACGCGCGCGCGGCCGTTGTGCCCGTCGAGGCTGCGAAAGCGTTTAGGTCGCGGCTGTAATGCCCGATGATAAAGATCGCAAACGTGCAGAGAGCGGAGAGCGCGGGCGACGAGAACGTGGAGAA
>JACDAW010000457.1 GCA_013695245.1 Pyrinomonadaceae bacterium
TTTGTCTGGACAACCGGCCGCGTTAATCGCAATCAGTGGGCCATGATAAGTGCGCCGGTACGTTTTAGTTACAGGTCGCACACGCCCACGATGTGTGACAACCAACTCGCCGACCTCGACCTCAGCAATCGGCTTCACGCTACTGTCACTCATTAAGATTAATGCATGACCATCAAAACATATCGAGCCCGGACCAATTCCGGTCTTGACCGCATCGACTCCGGCAGAAATCAATTCGCGCGTTGCTTCGCCGGTCGCAACGTTTCCGGCCACTAATTGCATCTCCGGATGACGGCGTTTGATTTCACGCACCGCCTCGACGACGCGCGTGGTGCAGATTGAACCGGGGCCGATGCCGACTTTAACCGCGTCAACTCCCGCCTCGATCAACTCGCGTGTCGCTTCTGCCGTAGCGACATTTCCAGCGGCCAACTGTGTCTCCGGGTGGCGGCGTTTGATGTTGCGCACGGCCTCGATGACGCGCGCCGAATGCCCGTGCGCCGTGTCAACAACGATGCAATCAACACGCGCTTTAACGAGTTCGTCGGCGCGCTCCGTGTAATCTCCCGTCACGCCAATAGCTGCTGCGACGCGCAGACGGCCGAGATCGTCTTTCGCCGCGAGTGGATATTTGATCGCTTTTTGAATGTCTTTGACTGTAATTAATCCTTTGAGGTGTTTGTCGGAATCAACGACGAGGAGTTTTTCGATGCGATGCTTTTGCAGCACAGCTTTCGCTTGATCGAGCGTTGTGCCGACGGGCACGGTGATCAGAGGTTGCGGCGTCATCACTTCTGAAACGGGAATCTCGAAGCGCGTCTCGAAGCGCAAGTCGCGGTTCGTGATGATGCCGACGAGATGCCCACCTGCGTCAACGACGGGCACGCCGCTAATCTTGAAACGCTCCATCACGGCGAGCGCCTCGCGGACGGGGCGGTCGGGGCGGATCGTCACCGGATCGACGATCATTCCCGATTCGCTTCGTTTAACTTTATCTACCTCTTCCGCCTGTCGCTCGATAGAGAGATTTCGATGAACGACGCCGATGCCGCCCGCCTGCGCGATGGCGATGGCGAGCGGGCTTTCGGTGACGGTATCCATGGCGGCGGAACAGAGCGGGGTGCGTAAGGTAATGTTGCGCGTGAATTGCGTTGTGGTGTCGGTGTCGGCGGGCAACACGTCGGAGCGCGCAGGGATGAGCAACACGTCGTCGAAGGTCAAGCCTTCGATCATGTCAGGCGTAAGCATGAAAACTCCTAAAAGTAAGAAGTCAGGAGACGGAAGTCAGAAGTCAGAATGGAAAACAGATCGCTTTTATTCTGACTCCTGACTTCTGACTCCTGACTTTCGTTTTTATTGCAACAGTCGTTCGTAATCTTTTGTAATAACCATCTCGGCGGATTTAGCGCGCGATTCCGTCGGAACTTTGGCCAAACGATTGTTGATCATAACCTCTAAATTGCTTGCCATGCTGCGCGCATATTGCAAACGCAAACGCTCTTGAGGTGTGAACTCTTTCGTTTCTTCGGGTTTCAACTCAACCGCTTCAGCGCTTTTGTCGTCAACCTGAGTCTGAATCCAAACTTTCTGATTCTTAGCTCTGACGCGAACGGAAAAAGCGTTTGATAGGCTAATGGGCGCGTTCGGCGAAGGCTGCGCGTTCGGATTCGATTGTTGACGGGCGACTTCGCTGTTTGTCTGCAACTCCTGCGCGCGGTCAGCCTTTCTTCGCTGATACCAGTGCAGCGCGGCGTAAACGCCCAAGGAGAGAATAGCAAGAATGAGAATCGTTAGTAGCGCCGTCACCCACTTAGGGCGCGCTTCGTTGTTTGCATAGACGCGCGGGCGGTAAGGAGTAAACTCCTCGGATTTGTCGCCCTGCTCGTTAGCGGTGCGCGTGAAGGCTTCCATCGCCGTCGCCTCGTTGAATCCGATGTGGCGCGCGTAGGCTTTAACGAAACTGCGATTAAATATGCCGCCGGGAAGGTGTTTGTAGTTGTCGGACTCGATGGCTTCGAGATAACGCATGGAGATGCGCGTTCCTTCGGAAACCTCGCGCAAAGAGATGCCCCGCGCTTCACGCGCCGCGCGAAGTTGTTGACCGAGAGATTGCGACGAGGAGACGGGCGCGGTCGGAGTGCCGTCTGCAACTTGGTCGGCGTTTTTCGTGTTCACGTGGCGTTAATCTTTACGCAAGCATTTCCAAGCGCTTGATTCAAGCAATTTAAAGACCGGGGGTTGATTATTACACCACTACTTGAGACGAACAGAAAAATCATAACGTGCCGTTCGGAAAGGTGTCAAACAGTTTAGATTTTAAAAACAATCTTGTTCCTTGATTCTTGCGCAGCACGGTGCTACGTTTGCAGCTTACAAACCGGGTCAAATGTGCGAACTGTTTTTAACTTTTACAATTAAAGATCAAGTGAAGGAGACGACCGATGCCTCTCGAAGCACTCGGAATGATTGAAACCAAAGGATTCGTCGGAGCGGTGGAAGCGGCAGACGCGATGGTTAAGGCCGCCAACGTCCAACTGCTCGGCAAAGAATACATCGGCGCAGGCTATGTGACGATCTTCGTGCGCGGCGATGTCGGCGCGGTGAAAGCGGCGACGGACGCAGGCGCCGCCGCCGCGCGCCGCGTCGGAGAACTCATCAGCGTGCACGTCATTCCGCGCCCGCACGGTGAAGTCGAGCGCGTGCTGCCGAAGAACGGGCAGAACCGCTACAGTCCCGATGAACGCGCCCTGCAAGGCGGACAAGGACAAATCAGTGAAGGCGACGCGGGACGTTCGCTTCCCGCCGGACAGCGCGACAACAACAAGGAAAGAGCGAAATGAATTTTTGATTTTAGATTTGCGATTTTTGATTAAAGAACGAACTGCAAGTTCAACTCCGTGATTTCAAATCGGCAATCAAAAATCAAAAATTCCCGTGAGGTGCTCTATGTCGGTTGATAAAGACCTTGTGTCGGTGCAGCAGGCGCGCGATCTAATCGAAGCAGCACATCGGGCGCAGACGGCGCTCGTCCATTTCGATCAAAATAAGATTGACGCGATCTGCGAAGCGATGGCGAAGGCGGCGCTACGGGAAGCGGCGCGATTGGGCGCACTGGCCGTCCAAGAAACTGGCTACGGCATTGCGGATGATAAGCGTGAGAAGAATCGTTTCGCGTCGGAAGACGTGTGGAACTACTTCAAGGGGCTGCGCACGGTCGGCGTCGTCAATGAATCGAAAGACGTGATGGAGATCGCCTCTCCGCGCGGAGTCGTCGCCGGAATCATTCCATCAACCAATCCGACCTCAACCGCAATCTTTAAAATCCTGATCGCCATTAAATCACGCAATGCGATTGTGCTTTCGCCGCACCCATCGGCCGCAGGCTGCATTAACGAAACGGCGAAGGTGATGCGCGATGCCGGAGTGAAAGCGGGACTCCCCGCCGAAGCCATCGGCTGCATGACAACCGCGACCATCGAGGGTACGGAAACCCTCATGAAGCACAAGCAGACGGCGCTCATCCTTGCAACGGGCGGCATCGGTCTTGTGCGCGCGGCGTATTCGTCGGGCAAGCCTGCGTTCGGCGTCGGGCCCGGCAATGTGCCCGTGTTCGTCGAGCGCACGGCGGAAGTTGGGCGCGCGGTGCAGAATATTTTAACAGGCAAGTGTTTTGACAACGGAACGATCTGCGCTTCGGAGCAAGCGATTGTCGTGGATGCGCCCGTTGCAAAATCTGTGCGCGAACAATTGAAAGAGCAGGGCGCGCATTTCCTAAGCGCGGCGGAAGCCGACCAGCTTGCAAAAGTGGTTGCCACTCCGCAGCGCAGTCTTAATCCGCAAATCGTCGGTCGCTCGGTCGAAACGATTGCGAAGATGGCGAATTTAAATGTGCCGCCCGACACGCGCTGCCTCATCGCGGAGGTCGGCGGCGTCGGGCGCGAGCACCCGCTTTCAATGGAGAAGCTCTCGCCTATTCTCGCCTTCTATGTTGAAGACGGATTGGAGCGCGGCGCGGCGCGGTGCTTTGAGATTTTATCTTACGGCGGTATGGGCCACACCGCCGGTGTCCACACAGGGTCGCGCGATGTGGCGCGCGCCTTCGGCACGGAGATGCCCGCTTCGCGCGTGATCGTCAATAGCCCAACCACGCACGGAGCAATCGGATTTTCAACCGCGCTTCCGCCTTCGATGACATTAGGTTGCGGCTCATGGGGCGGAAACGTGACAAGCGACAACATCTCGCCGCTCCACCTGATGGACATCAAGCGCGTTGCGTTTGAGACGCGCCCGGTCGCCAGCTCGCGTCCCGCTAAAACTACAAACGCGGCGACCGCGCAGGGAATCGTCAAGAGTTCGCCGTTTACCAAACCTTCCGGCGCAACGCAAACTCCGGCGGCTGCTCCGCAGATTAGCCGCGATGAGATCGCAGGGATTGTGGATCGCTTTCTATCGAATCGCAGCGTAAATACAACTTCCGCGCCATCCATTGATCTCTCAAACGCGCACTTGCAGCCGACCCTCTCGCCAATGCCGCATCAACCCGGCGTTGATGTGGCGGACGAGGCTCAACAATCGTTCGGTGCAGCAGCGCCGCACGCCGAGGCCGCGCCCGTCGCCGAAGCGAATGGCGACAGCAACGCCTACGCTTCAGCGAACCTCGCGCAAAACAACCAAAGTCCAACTTCGCAAGCTGTTCCAGTAGCGACGACAGCGCCACCGACAGTTCAGACGATGCCGCCGAAAACATCAAACGGCAACAGCGCGCCCGCCGCCACCGCAGAGTCTAACGGTCACCGCGCGGTTGACTTCGTTTGCGAAGACGATGTGCGCCGCGCGATGCAGAAGGGCGAAAAGATTTACACCAACGCGCGCACGATCATCACGCCCGCTGCCCACGATATGGGTGACGCAGCCGAAGTGTTTGCAAAAACATAGAACTCAGGAGTCAGAAGACAGGAGACAGAACAAAACTGTTTTCCGTCCTTCATGCTGACTCCTGACTTCTGGATTCTGACTTCTGTTTTTATGTTTCTCGGTAAAGTTGTCGGCACCGTCTGGTCAACGAAGAAGACGCCTGATCTGGAGGGCGTGCGGTTTCTCGTTGTGCATCCTTACGATCTCGACAAGGAGCCGACGAAGAATATCGTTATCGTTGCGGATCGACTCGGCGCAGGTGTCGGCGAAATGGTGATGTGCGCTTACGGCAAAGCGGCGCGCTCGGCCATCGGCGATCAGGAGATGTCAATTGAGGCGGCCGTGGTGGGTATCGTTGATCGCGTGGACGTGCACGATACGGAATCAGAAGAACTCGACCGCGCCGCACGCGAACTCCGCGCGGGCGACAACGGAACGATCAGAAGGCAAAAGTAAAAAGGTAAAAGGCAAAAGTTAAGAGTAATAGCGAAGATTTCTTTTATCCTCATTTTGCCTTTTTACTTTTGCCTTCTTTAACTATGGCGAATGAAGAGTTGATCTATCGAATCACGCGGGCAGTTTATGAGCGGCTCGGCGCGGGAGTTGATGAGGCGACGGTTGAAAACTTAGTGACAGACATTTATCGTGTCGTCGAACCCGCGCTTAAGGGAAACGGTGACAGGGCGACGGGCAGAGGTGAAGGCGACGCGCGTGGTGAACAGCAAGGGCGCGATGGTGTGGATGCGCGCGATTCTGCGAATCGCCTTGTTGTTTCCGTGTTCGGCGTTGATCGTCCGGGCATTGTCGCGGCCGTTTCGCAAATTCTCGCCGAATCCGAATGCAGCATTATTGACATTAATCAAACGGTGGTCGGCGGTAAGTTTGCGATGGTGCTGATCGCAAACATGAAGCGCGCAAAGGAATCGGCCGCCGAACTGAAAGAGCGTTTTCGCACGGAAGGCGACCGCTTAGGCGTGCGCATCTACGCGCAACGCGAAGACTTGTTCAATCAAATGCACCGAATTTGATTCGGTAAAGTGTTAACTTCATTTTGTGGGAAAGGGATCATTTGACGATGGCAAAGAATACGAGCAAAGGCACTCGCAAGGGGACGGTTAAAGATCGCACTCAGTTTGAAACAGAGAGCGGTAACGCCGCGAAGCGCGATGCAAAGACGGGTCGCATCGTGGACGTTAAGGCGACTGCCAAGAAGGGGTTCAAAGGCGTCGCGCAGGAAACCGACGACCGGCGCAAGAAGAAGTAGTAGAAAAGAAACGCGTGGGCGCGCGTTTTTATCCATTAAGCTCAACTTCCAGAGCATGTCGAATCCCGAAATATCGCTGCGGTGTCCCGTGTGTGGCGCGTCGGCGCGCCCGCGCGCAACGTTTTGCCCCCAATGCGGTCGGAGTTTGCAGGAGATTGTTTCGCACGCCGCGCCACTTGCCATGCCATCGCCCGACAAGTCAAACGCCTTTGTTCATCCTCAAGAGCAATCGGGCGACGTTAGAGTTTCGCAAGTTAACGAAACGAACATAACGGCGATAGGTGATGTTGATGCAGGGAAAATGAATGCGCCTGATGTTTCGGTGGCGCGGGAAGAAGGCGACGCGATGACAGGACGCGACGCCGCAGCATTGAAGCAGCGCCGTGTCTCGATTGTAGAGGAGAGCAGTGCGCCTGAGCGCAGAAGTGGCGAGCGTCTGCGTGAATCTTCCGCGCAGATGTTGGATGAAGCGGCTGACGATGCCAGCCTACGCTTCGTGCTTGTCGCAATCGTGCTCTTCATTTTGTTTCTCTTCTTCCTGCTGCTCAATAATCTCGTCGGATAAAATTTTTCTAAAGCATGGAATACACGCAAGCGGAAATTTTACAAACCGTGCGCATGACGGAGATGGAACATCTCGACA
>JACDAW010000484.1 GCA_013695245.1 Pyrinomonadaceae bacterium
TTCATTCGGCGAACCCAAACTTGACTACGAGATGACTTACTACGGACTATATGCGCAAGACGAATGGCGCGTGCGTCCGAACCTTACTTTGAACTACGGCTTGCGCTGGGAGACGCTCAATCCGCCGGAGACTGACCAAACTGCGCCTCACGAACTTTCGCGTCAATTCAACAAAGACCGCAACAACTTCGCGCCGCGCATCGGCTTCGCTTATTCGCCCGGCAGCGACGGCCGAACCGTCCTGCGCGGCAGTTACGGCTTGCACTACGACGCGCCGCAAGGCAACTACTACCGCGATGCGCTCGCGCAAAACGGTCAACGCATCTTCACCGCGACCATCTCCGGCGCAACCGCCGGCGCGCCCGTCTATCCGAATGTTCCGACGTCGGCTGCCGGATTAACCACAACCAGATCATCGATCACCGTCTTTGACCCGAACTTCGTCTGGATGTACGTCAACCAACTGCAACTCAGCATCGAGCGCGCGATTGCCGAAGACATGTCGCTGCAAGTCAGCTACGCCTTTACAAAGGGCACAAAAATTCCGGTTGTGCAGAACATCAATCTCGCGCCGCCTACCGGCACGCTCGCCGACGGACGTAACCTCTACACCTTAAACGCGCGCCTTGATCCCCGCTTTAACAACATCAACATGATCACCGCCGCCGGTAATTCCAACTACAACGGGCTAGGCATCAATTTCAACAAACGCTTCGGCAAGAGCGGACACAACTTTATCCGCGCTTTGCAGTTCAACCTCGCCTACACGTGGGGTCACGGACTCGATAATTCACCTGAAGCCGGCATCGCCGGCGGCACGGAACTGCCGCAAGATTCCTTTGATCGCCGCGCCGATTACGGCAATTCCATCGCCGACGTGCGCCATGTCTTCAATGCCAGCGCCGTGTGGCGCCCGCGTTTCAAAAACAGAATACTCAACAACAATCAACTCTCTTTTATCTTCTTCGCCCGCAGCGGCAACAGCTTCGACGTGCGCGCCGGAACGGATTTGAACCGCGATTCCGTGAACAACGACCGCCCCCTCTTTGTCGGGCGCAATAGCTATAAGGGGCCGAGTTCTTATCAACTCGATGCGCGCTACACGCGCACGTTTCGTTTCAGCGAACGCTATCGCCTGCTCTTTTTCGCCGAAGCCGCGAATGTCTTCAACACGCCCAACCCGGCGGGCGACAATGCTGCTATCAACCGAACTTTTGGGACCGGCACCGAACCCGTTTCAACTTTCGGCGACATCATCTCGTTCCGCGAAATGCGCCGCGTGCAATTCGGCGTGCGCTTCGATTTCTAAGAAGGTGTTTATGAATTGGAAGGTGCAGATGTATCAGCCTCGTGAGGAGCGAAATGTTTATAGCCCGTAGATTTCAATTATTTTTAAGCCCTGTTAGGAGTCTCTTATGTCGCTCCTAACAGAGCTTACCGAGATAAAAATGTAGCGGTCTATAAACATCTCGCTCCTCACGGAGCTTTAATTTCCAAACACGTATGAATGGACGTTTATGCTAAGAAATCAATTTCACGCCCTGCTCGCAACTCTCCTCATCCTTTCCTCTTCAACAACCGCGCACGCTCAATCGCCAAACGCCGCATCTCGCAAACTCGTCATCGCCCATCGCGGCGCTTCCGCTTACGCCCCTGAAAACACCCTGCCCGCTTTTCGACTTGCGCTTGATATGGGCGCGGATTTCGTCGAGTATGATTTGCAAGTCACGAAAGACAAACAACTCGTCTGTCTTCACGACGAAACGCTGGAGCGCACGACGAACGTCGAAGACATCTTCCCTCACCGCTATCGCAGCGTCACGCGCGATAAGGCACGCACCAAACGTTGGTACGTTTACGATTTCACGCTCGCGGAAATAAAAAGGCTGGACGCCGGTTCGTGGGCGGAAGCTCGTTTCCGAGACACGTGCATTCCGACTTTTCAAGAAACTCTCGACCTGATTCGCGGGCGCGCCGGGCACTTCGTTGAACTAAAAAAACCCGACGACTATAACGCGATGGGCGTTGATATGGAGCGCCTCGTGCTCGCGCAACTTGAGCGCAACAATTTGGCTAAACCGGATGCGGATGCGCGCACGCCCGTCATCATTCAATCTTTCAGCGCGCGCAGTTTGCAGAAGATCGCCATTGAACTTAAGAGCATTCTGCCGCTTCACCTGCTCACACCTGCGGAAGACAAAGACGGCTGGCTCACGCGCGACGGCTTAGCGAAAGCCAAAACTTTTTGCGCCGGTATCAGCCCTCACAAAACATCATTGAGCAAAAACCCTGAGATAATAGCTTGGGCGCACGAACTCGGCTTGCGCGTCACACCTTACACTTTCGCCGCCGCCAACGCCGGAGAGACTCCACCGCTCCGCGCGGAAATCTCTCGCTTTCTCTACACGCTCAAAGTTGACGGCGTAATCACCAACAACCCCGACGTAGCTAAAGCACCGGAAAGGAAATAAAGCTCTCAGTTCTTGTTTGTCCTTTGAGTTTCCTGTGATTAAATAAAGTTCGGCACCTCGCTCAGACGCGCACTTAAGTATTTACGGCAAGCGCTTGTTTCGCTTTGAACCTTTTGGCATAGTAGCGTCCATGCAAGATTTTGCGGCTGCGCGCATTTACCGGGAACTTCCGGTTTACATACAAATCACCGAAGCCCTTCGCCATGACATCATCAAAGGTGAGCTTCCACCGCATTCCAGACTTCCTTCGGAATTAGAGTTGATGAAAAAATTTGGTGTGGCGCGGGCGACGATTCGCCGCGC
>JACDAW010000492.1 GCA_013695245.1 Pyrinomonadaceae bacterium
AAGGCGAACGCGCGCCGCCAACAGTTTGATACTGTCATTTGGGGAAACTCCTTAAATTGTTTTAAGCGAAAAGAAGAACTGCTAACGAAACTCTAGGCTGCTCATTAACGAACCGCTTCGTAATTCGGTGTTGCCTGTTCGCCGAGCGCGGATGCGGCGAGCATCACCAACGTTATCCATAACAAATCCGCCAAGAGAAGGTGAACCAATTGCATTCCGATTGGAGCAAGCAGCCACACGTTTAATGCTCCAAAAGCGAGTTGGAATAAAACCAAACCCGTAAGCATCTGCGCGAAGCGTCTTGTCCAAATTTGCGGACGAGCGCGCGCGGCTATCGTCGCGGCGGCAATCAACCCCGCGCCGACCGCAATCGCAATTGCCGGATGGAAAATTCGCAGGCGCAGCAGGAAATGCGCGGCGGGTGCAAAGTCTTGTTCGAGTCCGTGTGCGAGCGAGCGAGCGGGAAACAGTGTGTCGCCGAGTGCCGCGATTGCGCCGCTTACGCCAAGCACAAGCGTCCCCACCAAACATGCCGCGAACATCCACGTCATTCCCTTTCGCCCTTCGCCCTTCCACTTTCCACTTTCCGCCGTCGCCCACCATGCGACGAGCGTTAAGGCGGCGACGAGTAAAAACGTGTTGACGAGATGTATTGAAAGATAAACAGCGCGTGCGATTGAGGCGTTATGCGCAACGAGTTCAAAGAGCACAAGGCCTGCGCCGATCAGAGCTTCGAGCACCATAAAAACGGCCGAAGCGTAAGCCGCGCGCCGCACAAGATGTTTTGCCGGAAATCTCCGCCGCGCCCACACGACTAAAGCGATGAGCATCACGAGCGCGATGCCGCTCGTCGCGCGGTGTGTGAGTTCGATTAAAGTCTCTATTTGGGGAGCGCGCGGGATGATTTCCCCATTGCATAGCGGCCAATGGCTACCGCAGCCCGCGCCCGACCCCGTCGCGCGCACAAACGCGCCCCACATGATCACGACGAGATTCCACGCCACCACAATCCACGCATAGACGGCGAAACGATTTGTGCGTGTGCGCGGCGGCGCATCGCTCGCGGCCACAAACTTATCGCTTGCGGGATAAATCTGCTGCAAGAGAAACTCCTAAACTTAAGTGAAGCGAAAACATTATAAAGCCTTCCGCAGCGATTGCATAATCGAAGCGGATTCTCCGCAATCAATTGTTTACAAATTGTGTAGCGCGCGAAAGAAATCCGCGTTACGGAAAGAGCGTAAAGCGAAACGAGTTTTGATATATTCCTTCAAGAACCGAGAACGCATCGCAATTTTTGTAGTCAAGCTAAGTTATTTAACTTTAAAGGCAAGGAAGGGTTCAAGCATTGAGCGTGAAAGCTAAAAGCAGCAAGCGCACCCGCGCGCGCAAGTCGCCGCCGTTGACGAATGAAGCGATTCAGACTCTGAACGAGAAATCAGGAACGCTCTTTAAAGGCAACGGCGAACGCTCGATTGATTCGCGCCGAGCGACGCGCCAACTCTCGAAAGTTGACCCGACGCTCGGCAATTTAATCAAGCGCGTCGGCTCTTTCGAGTTGAAGCCACAGACGATGCACGATCCTTTCGGCGCGCTCGCCGAAGCGATCATCTACCAGCAGATCACGGGTCGCGCGGCCGCCACGATCCACGCCCGTGTCGTCGCTCTATTTGATTCCGAAGTGGAAACGCTCGCGCCCGAACAAATCTTGAGCGCGACGGAAGAACAGTTGCGAAGCGCCGGACTCTCGCGCGGCAAAACGCTGGCGCTCAAAGACCTTGCGACGAAAACGCTCGAAGGCATTGTGCCGACGCTCGACGAATTGGAGACTATGGACAATGAAGCGATCATCGAACGGCTTATTCCCATTCGCGGCATTGGACGCTGGACGGCGGAGATGCTTTTGATCTTCCGTTTGGGACGCCCCGACGTGTTGCCCGTCGGCGACTACGCGATCCGCAAAGCTTTCGGGCTACATTTCCGCGAAGGCGAGTTTCCCACGCCGCGCGAAGTCACCGAACACGGCGAACGCTGGCGACCGTTCCGCACAGTAGCGAGTTGGTATCTGTGGCGCTCGCTCTCGTTAAAGTAGGAAGTAGGAGGGCGGAAGGATGAAGTAAGAACAAATCTTGCAGCTTCGATGCGATGATTTGTTTAGCTCAAATTGTTGAGTTTTATGATTATCTCCGCTTTGTCCTTTCTACCCTCTATCTTGCTTCGCGCCAGATTTCGTTTTCCTTTACCTTGACTGCGAATGTTGGTAAAAAAGCTTTGCGATCATAATTCACTTAAGGGAGACATTTCTCATGGGCAGAGAAGCGAACAAAGTGTCGGACGAAGGCGGCGATCACGATCAGGGGCAAGAGGACGAACGCCAGCGCACCGACAACGGCGGAAGCCAAACCGTAAGTCGCAAAAGTCAGGGAGGCGCGGCGAAGGAAGGCACGAGTAGCGGCAACAAATCAGGCGGGAGCGGTAAAAAAGGCGGCGATGAAGATTAAACGTTTGAGAATTGAAAGCGAAAGCCTGAAGCAACCGGCGCGCTCTTAACGGATGGGCGCAGCCTCGATCCTTATCGAAGTTTTCTCGCCCAAAATAGGCTGCGGGTGAATGATGTGCAGGTCAAGCCATGCGCGTAAGATGGCAGGGATTTCGCGCAGCGACCAGCGCATCTGCGCCGCTTGCCCGTAAGCGCGACGGTCGGCCGCAACGCCGATTCCATCAACGCCAAGTTCATCGCATAAGTACAACGCGCGGTCGAGATGGAATCTTTGCGTGATGAGCGCCGCACGCCCCACTCCGAAGATTTCGCGGGCGCGATAGCAACTGTCATAGGTGCTGCGCCCAGCGTAATCAAGCACCAGTGCTTCATCCGGCACGCCCATCGCCAGAGCCGTGCGGCGCATCACTTGGGGTTCATTGTAATTGACAAACCTGTTGTCGCCCGTCAGTAAAAGTTTTTGCACGCGCCCCGCGTGGTAAAGTTCGGCGGCCGTCGCCACGCGATCATAAAGCACCGGAGATGGCTCGCCATTGCGCCAAACTCCCGCGCCGAACACGATCCCAACTCGCGCCTCGCCATCAATTGCGACATCCTGTGCCGAAGCGTAAACCTTTTCCCGATAGCTGCGCTGCACCTGCCACCGCAGAGTCACTGTAAAGGCGACAGTCAGCAACGCGAAACCCGCAAGCACTAAAACCACGAGCTTTAAAATCCTTAAACGTTTATCACCATCCACAAAAGTTAATTTCAATTCGTCTCCTGATTTTCTACCGGGACTAAGAAAGATATTAGTCTTCGTGTTTTAAACGAATATAAACGAAATGTGCTTATGCCTTCTAAAGCCTTTAACATAGGCTGAGCATGGCACATTTGTGCTATACGGGCATGGGAGCATCCGCCCATAATCACGTCAAAAAAAATGGGAGCATCCGCCCATATAAAATGGGCGCATTAGACGATGCGCAATCTTGCAAAAGCAAATACATTGCAATCTTCATTATCATCGTCGGAGCCTCGACGTAGTTTAAAGCGGTTCGGGGGAAGTGTGAAGTTTTGCAAATTCAGCCGTCCATCGAATCCGCAGCCTCAGCCCAAAATAAGATGGAGCGTCGCAGTAAGCTACGAATTTACGAGCCTTTTCCGGTCGCCGTCGGGGGCGTGGATGCGCGCGGCGTGCCCTTTAGGGCGCATACGGTGGTTGATAATTTGAGTGCGAGCGGTTTATATGTGCGTCTCGTTAAGAGCCTTGAGCCGGGAGCTGAACTCGCCTTCATCATCCGGTTCTCGACTAATCAACGTGCCGAAAAAAGAGAACTCCGGGTGAAGGCGCGTGGCGTGGTGGTTCGCGCCGAAATGAGCGGAAGCGAATACGGGGTTGGCGTTCGATTTACCGAACATAATTTTTTGTAATCCACACGGGATTTAATTGCCAACCTCTACGCTTTTCCGCAAAGTAGCGCGCGCGGCGAATTGAAATGAATTCTTTGAGTGGGAGTTAACCCTTCGGCACTGATCCCTTAGGTATTTTTCTTAGCTTCCTGTGGGTAAATTTATCGTAAAACATGCCATCCTTCAGTAAGAAACTAAACTGCCCTTCGACAAACACGCTGCTCGCTTTTAACTCCGGTTTACTCTCGCCGGTCATACGTCTTAGCGTCGAAAAGCATCTCGCCTCGTGTGACTTCTGTGATGCCGAGCGCAGGTTTTTACGGCACTATCGGCCGTGCGGCGTAGTGAGTGAAGCGGCGCCGCCGATTCCTTTCCCCCTGCTCACGCTCGCCGAGTCGTTCTTCTTGCTGCAAGATGAGGAAAGCGAACCTCGTAACGACTTCGACGCCGCCCAAGAAGATACTTGCGCAGAAAGCTTGTGAGTCGCGGGCGGCACAAACATTTAATTCATATCACCGCAAATGCGTGTTCTCTAAATTAAGCCTGCCGTGCTGCGGCAATACCCATTCTTAACTTGCCCCACGCTCACCGCTGCATCAACTTTTCTGCCATATCTTATCTTGAGATTTTAAATCTTTCTTAAAATCTGTAATCATCACTTTAAACGTATTGCTAAATAGATTAAAAAATGGTAAAAGGCTGTCTTTATTACGCACACTAAATCTCTCCTCGCTAAATTGGAGTATTTTCCCCTTTACATCAATTTGGCCGCTATTTTCATCACCGGAATCGCTT
>JACDAW010000503.1 GCA_013695245.1 Pyrinomonadaceae bacterium
TCCACACCATTAAGGGATCGTCTCTCTCAATCGAACTGCACGCAGTCGCACAGGTCGCGCACGAATTTGAAACTTTACTCGATGCGGTGCGCATGGGGCGGGTTGAGGTTGGCGACACCGTCCTTGATGCGTTTGACGAAGCAGCTAACATGATCGGGCACGAGTTGAGTCGCGTGGCACGCGGCGAGAGCGGAGATGATGGCAATGCAGATGTAACTTCGGCAGATGCAACTTCGACGGCAACAATGCAAACGCTTCTTGAACGCCTGCGTCGTCTCGCTCACGCCGCGCCGTCCGTTGAGGGAAGCGAAAAAATTGCTTTCGCTGTTGGCGTCGCGCTCCCGGAAGAGATCACCGCGTCGCTCAGTGAATACGAACAGCATCGCCTGCGTGAAGCCATGCGTGAAGAAGCGCACGTCTTTGCCGCCACCGTGAGCTTCGATCTCGCTACCTTCGACGAAGATTACCGCAGCCTGAAAGACGCGCTCACCGAACACGGCGAAGTGATCTCGACGCTCCCCGACATGCAAGAATCAGCTCCTGACCGCATTAACTTCCGCATCGTTTACGCCACTACAGACGCGAGCGAAGAGGTTGCACGACGAGCCGCCACGCTTGGTCAAAAGTTTCTCGCCATCACACAACTCAACCCTGTGCAGAGCGAACCGGATGCGAATGCGCATTCAAATGCGGTCGCGCCTGTCGAACGAGAGGAATCAGCAACCGGAGAAGTTGAAGCTGCTGAGCAAGAACAAAAAAAGAGTGCGCTCGTCTCGCCCGCTTCGCTGACCACACTCGTGCGCGTTTCGCTCGACGATCTGGACGAACTGATTTCCGCCACGCACGAACTTTTTACCGATACGATTTCCGCATTCGACGACGCTTCACCTGACGATTCATCACAGCCTCTGCGCATCGAAGAAGAAATTCGACGAGCGCGCATCAGCCGTCGCTTCCGTCTGCTCGAAGAACGGCTCGTTGAATTGCGCATGGTCGCCGTCGTCCCCGTGCTTGAACGCGCGGCGCGTGCCGCAGCCGCAGCCGCCCGCGCCGAGGGCAAAGAGATTGACATTGAAACAAAGGGCGGCGAAGCCCGACTCGACAAATCGCTCGCTGACGCAATTGCTGATCCGCTCCTTCATCTTCTGCGCAACGCCGTCGATCATGGAATCGAATCGCCGCCGGAGCGACGCCGCGCAGGTAAGCCCGAACGCGGGCAGATAAAGATTGAGACAATCGCGGAGGGCAGCCGCGTTGTGGTGCGCATCACGGACGACGGGCGCGGCATTGACCCGGAGCGCGTGCGCCGGGCGGCAATTGAGAAAGGAGTGATCGAAGAAGGCGCGCGGTTAAGCAGCGACCAACATTTGCGTTTGATCTTTCGTCCCGGATTTTCCACTGCCGAACAAATTTCAAACATCTCAGGGCGCGGCGTCGGCTTGGACGTGGTCGAACAAACGGTTGAAAGAATCGGTGGCGAGCTTCGCCTGCAAAGCGAAGTGGGGCGCGGCACAACTTTTGAAATGCGTCTGCCGACAACGATGGCGCTTCTCTCCTCGCTCGTCGTCCGCTCCAATGGGCAGATGTTCTGCGTTGATTCAACGCATATCCTTGAGGCGGGATTCGTCGGCAAGGATGAACCGGAATTTGTCGGCGAAGGGCGCGTGGTGCGTTGGCGCGAGAGCGTTCTGCCGTTCGTTACATTGCGCGAGTTGTTGGGTCAGCCGCCGACCGATGACGGAGAAAATGAAGAGCGATTGCCGGTAATAGTTACTCCGGTCGCCGGGCGAGAGGCGAGCGCAAAGGAGGAAGAGACGGGCGCGAGGCGAATGGCGGCCGTAGCGATTGACGGCTGGAGCGGGCATCAAGAAATTTTAGTGCGCGGACTCGGCAGCCACGCCACACGCTGGCGCGGAGTAAGCGGCGCAACCGAACTTTCCGACGGCCGCGTCGCCCTTCTGCTTGATCTCCCGCGCTTGCTTGAGATGAATTTGTAAAGAAGTGAAAGGAGAAGCACAACGCAGCCGACGACGCGAACTTCCGCGCTCTCTTGGCCGGAGCGCGAGGGCGCGTGTGTGGTGGTTAGCGTTGATTTTATTCTCTGTTAATTCCAGTTGCGCGCAAAACATGATGCGCGCAGCGAACGCTCAATTATCTGTTTCACCCACATTCCCGCGAGAGATTCGCGGTTATAAGGTCGAGCGGGCGCAGCCGAAGATTAAGCGCGCCGGAAATGAAGGAGCAACGGGCGCGAGTTCGCCGGGCGCGAATACTAATGATCTGCTTCAACTTGGTGAGCCGCGCGTGGCGAGCGTAACGCCTTTCGAGTTGACGATTGAAGTTTCGGTAACGATTGCTCCCGTCGAGCAACGCGGGCAAGTTGACTTTCTCCTGTTTGAAGACGTGCGCGTGGCGGAAACGCCCGTCACCGTTGATGATTACAATCACAGTTTCAAAATGCCGAACGAGCGAGCGCTCACGTTACCGCATCCGGCGATCATTAGAATTAGCACGCCCCGCCTCGCTCTCGGCGCAGTTAATCAAATTACGGGAGCGCAAGATGAGCTGCCCGTTACGGGACGCCTCTGGGTGTGCGGGCGATTTAAAAAATTTCTTGCAACCTTCAAACGCGCCGTGCCCGTTGAGATCGATCTTCGCATTGCTAATCCGCTCAAGCGCAAGCAAAACTTCAGCACTGATTAACAAAAAGTTCGGCTAAACTTCACGCAACCGTTGGGTGTCGCTTGTGCCAATCCGTCGCCGCTTGAAAAGCTTTCGCGGTTTCGATCAACTGCCCTTCGCTCCACGCCGCGCCGACGAATTGAATCCCGGTCGGAAGATTGTTTTCGCCGAAGCCGTTCGGCACGGAGATCGCGGGCACGCCGACAAGGTTGCTCGCGCCGATGGGCGAAGCGGCAGGCACGTTCGGGTAAGCTTTATCGAAAGTTTTATCAACTGGATATGCGACGGTCGAACGCGAAGGCGCGACGATCATCGAATACTTTTTGAAAAGTTCCGCCCACGCCCGCCGCATCGGAGCGCGCATTCGCATCGCGTGAAGATAATCAACTGCGGTGACGAGCGACGCGCTGTAGCCGCCCGTGCGTCCTTCGGGCGAAGAGAGTTTTTTCACTTCGCCGGACTCTATCAGATCACGAAACGCGCTCGCGCCTTCCGCATCAACGATTGTGCCGACGGCTGCGCCGTAAGGAAAATCCGGTAACTTCACATCCATCTCTAAGCGCGCGAATTTCTTCAGCGCGTCGAGCGATGCGAGAAAATTCTTGCGCACTTCAGGTTGCGCCTTCTCATAAGAATCTTTCATCACCGCGATGGGCAAACGCGGAGAAGCAACTACGCGCCGCGAAGAGATCGCATCGGGTGAGCCGAGCGGAGCATCGCGCGAAGTCGGGTCGAGCGGGTCGCGCCCCGAAATCGTCGCGTAAACAATCCCGCAATCCTCCGCCGAGCGACACATCGGGCCGAGTTTATCTAAAGTCCATGAGAGAGCCATTGCGCCGTGACGCGACACTGCGCCGTAAGTGGGACGCAAGCCTGAGACGCCGCAGAAGGCAGCGGGCGTGATGATCGAGCCGGAAGTTTCAGAGCTGATAGCGAAGGCGACAAGTCCGGCGGCGACCGCCGCGCCCGGCCCCGAAGACGATCCGCCGCTCCAAAACTCTCTGTTCCAAGGCGTGCGACACGCGCCCGTCAAAGATGCGTCAGCTTGGTTGTAGCCCATGCCGCCCGCGAGTTCGATCATGGCGAGTTTAGCGACGAGGATCGCACCGGCATTGCGCAGGCGCGTGATGATTGTTGCTTCATAGTCGAAGCGTTGATCTTTGTAAGGAGCTGCGCCCCACGTTGTCGGGGCGTTGCGCGTGGCGAGCAAGTCTTTCGCGCCGTAAGGGATGCCGTGAAGCGGGCCGCGCAAGCGTCCACGCCGGATTTCGGCGTCCGCCTGTCGTGCCTCATTGAGCGCTGATTCGCGCATGATGGTGGCGACTGCGCCGAGCGACTTGCCGAACTTTTCAAGCCGCGCAAGATAGCTCTCCGTGAGTTCGACAGACGAGATGCGGCGCGCGCGAATCGCCGCGCCGAGTTCGCTGATCGAGGAGAAGTGAACGTCTGTTGGAAGCATAAAAGTTTATGGATAGCTTTTACTAAAGGATTTTTAACGAATGCGGCCACACTTTAGAGCAGATACGCACGTCACAAACAGGGCTTACGCGAAGAACACAAAATCGGGTTCATCTGCGTTCTTCAACTTGAATGCGCGCAAGCGTTCGGCGACGCGCACATTGCCTGCGAGATCATCTTTAACGCGCGCAAACTCTTCGTCTGTTAATCGTTCGCCGAAACGCACGCGCGCCACTTCCGCGTAAGCTTCCGCGAGCGGCGAAGGCTTCGGCGCGTTTTGCGCGGGCGACGGCTGCGGGTTAGGCGGAGCAGCGGGTTCTTTCGGTGTTGGATTGCGCGTTTGCGCTCCGGCAATTTGAGCGGCGAGCGGGGCGGAAACAATGGCCGCCGTCAACGTTTTAGCGAAACGACGGCGCGATGCCGTCTTTTCATTTGAGTTGTTTGGAAGAAGTTCTTTTTGTTTCGTCATAATTTTGCTTAATCGAGTCGCTCACTTCTCCGGGAGGTTGAAGACGCGCATGATCAGTTCCATTAGATCGCCCGGCGCGCCCGGCTTACGCATCTCGCTTCTGATAACTTGTTTCTGCTCAGCCGTGAGCGCGTTTACCGCGTCTCTCATGGATTGACCTTTAATGGATAGTAACGCCACTACGACTTCATTCATCTCGCTGCTCAATCGCTGACGCAGCTCTTCGTCCGGTTTTTCGGCCAGCATGTTTTCATATATTCGCTTCGCTACTTGAGCAAGCCGCAGGGCGAGGGGCGCGGCCGTTTTTTCAGCTTCGCTTCGGATGAATTTGATCTTCTGCTTTTGTGCTTCGCTTAAAGGATAAGCGGCGACGGCGCGGTTAGCTTCGCTCTCACCCGCAACAGTCGGATGAACCTGCGCTGTGATCGCCGTCGCAGCTCCGAACATGATCAAGGATAAAAGGAAAAACATCTTGAGGCTCTTTCTCATTAGTAGCGTCCTTTCTGCGTTTAGAGGCGATGTCGAATGCGAAGCCGCGCGGCGCTTATTTCTTGCGAACGTAATAGATTACTCCTGCCGTGTCATCAGTGAAAAGAAAACTGTTGTCGCCTGTTCTTAAAATGTCAACGGTGCGGCCGTGAACGCTTCTTCCTTCCTGAAAGCCGCGAATGAAATCTTGCGGCGCGCCGCCGTCTTCTCTGACCTGAGCAATCGAATAGCCGTGATGCAAGTTGAGATTGGAAGAGCCGTGCAAAGCGACGAGAAAGCTATTCGCTAACGTTTGGTCAGAACTGTCATTGAAATATTCAAAGCCGAGCGGCGAACTGTGCGCGCTGAAGGAAGCGAACGCGGCGGGCACGTTGCGGCACGAAAAGTTTCGCGGCGGCGAATTGAATTTATTGTCGGCATAATTTCGCGTGCGGAATTGATAACAGTAAGGCCAGCCGTAATTCGTGTTTTCCCTTACGACAAACATCGTGTCATCGGGCCGGTTGCCGCCGAGATGATCCGCGCCCATGTTGGTGGCGAAGAGTCGTCCTTGAATCCATTTCAAGCCGACGGCGTTCCGAAGCCCGCGCGCGAAGAAGCGTTTGTTGTCTCCATTCATATCCATTTCGATGATGGAGGCGCGCACCTCTTCCTTTTCGACGCAAGCGTTGCAACTGCTGCCGACGGAAACGTAAAGCTTGTTGTTTGCGCTGATCGCAATGGTGCGCGTCAGATGCCAGCCGCCGTATTTGTAGCTGAGTCCTTCATCGGGAAAGGTGGCGAGCGTTTGTGGTTCGCTCGTCGGCGCAGTTTCGCCCGGAGTATAATGATAGCGAAGCAGGCGGTCGGTCAGCGCGAGGTAGAACCAACTATTGCCCTTGCGGTCGGTGAAGAAAGCGATGCTGTTGGGGTTGCGCAGCCCGCTCATGTAGCGTGTGACTTTGCGGAATCTTCCTTGCTGCTCGTCGAAGTCGTCAAGAATATAAACTGCGCCGCGCCGGTTGTCCGTGCGGTCGTGCATATCGGTGACGAATATGCGATTTTCGGGACTGCGCGCCATGAACCGCACGCGCTTCAAATTTTCAGCGGCAACGGTGATGTCGTAATCTTCGGGAAGGTAAAGATCGAATGTTCGATTGCGGGCAAGCGCAATGCGGTGCGGCGTAAGACGCGGTGCGACGGAAAGCTTCAGCCTAGAGCTTTCATTCGCTCTGTCGGGTTGAGCGAGTCGGCGGCGGGAATTCTCCTTCGTTGACCTTAAAGTAAAACGCAGCATTTGCACGCCGAGCGTTTGAGAGCTTGCGGGGGCGACGAGGAGGCACAAGAAAATTATTGAAATAGCTTTCATGTCAAATGAGTTTTTACGCGAAACGGTGGCCGCATCATAGCTCATATTGTAAGATTGAGTTCATCTTTTTGTTTCGCGCGCCGGATGCAATGGCTGGCGGAAGGTGATAGGCTATCGGAGTTCAAAAGTAGAAAAAGCGGGGCGCGCGTGACGTTGTCGGGTGCGTTTCCCGCTTAGCAGAGCGAGAGGTGAAAAGCTGTGAATGAACGGCAGAATATCGGTGAACTACAAGAACTTATCGCGGAACAGTTCGGTGCTAACGCCGATTATGTCGAAGGCTTGCTTAACCGTTTTTTGAGCGACCCGACGCTCGTTGACGAAACGTGGCGCGAGCATTTTACACGAATGCTGAGCGGGCAGACGACGAATCTCGACGCGCCCGAAAACGGAAGCGCGCCTGCCGCCGCCACTACTTCTTCGGGCAACGGCAACGCGATAACTGCGGCGACGCCGCCCGCCGAAGCGACGAAAAAGCAGACTTCGGGTTTGTCGCTCGTGCAACAAAAGCCTGCCGCAGCCTCGCCCGCCGTAAAGCCTGATGCGAAGATGGATGCGCAACCGATTCGCGGCAGCGCTTTGAAGA
>JACDAW010000007.1 GCA_013695245.1 Pyrinomonadaceae bacterium
CTTTGATCTGCACGAGTTCTTCCATTAACGCATCGTCAATGTGAAGACGTCCGGCGGTGTCAATGAGCAAAGTGTCAAAGCCAGTTTGTTGGGCATGAGCGAAAGCAGCGCGGGCAAGTTCAACCGCATTGTTCGATTCCGGCATCTCGAAAATCTGCTGCCCCGTCGCCCGCGCGATCACTTTCAACTGCTCGCGCGCCGCCGGGCGATTAACGTCCGTTGAAACCAGTAGCGGCTTGCGTTCCTGATTGTTCGAGAGCCAACGCGCGATCTTGCCCGTCGAAGTCGTTTTGCCCGAACCTTGAAGGCCAACGATCATCACGACGTTTGGAATCTGTTTCGTAAAGACGAGGCGCGAAGATTGACCGCCCAAAAGCTCAACGAGTTCGTCGTAAACGATCTTGACGACCTGCTCCGAAGGCTTCAGTTCCTGCCAGACATCTTGACCTTCGGCTTTTGCCTTCACCGAAGCGATAAAATCCTTGGCGACCTTGTAGTTAACGTCAGCTTCGAGCAGCGCAAGGCGGATTTCGCGCAACGCGGCATCAACGTGCTCCGGCGTGAGTTTCCCTTCGCCGCGCAGATTCTTCAGCGTGCGCTTCAGTTTATCTGATAAAGACTCGAACATATTGCTTAAGAGAAGTTTAGCCTCTACGGCCGAAACGAAGATGATAACGGCGCGGGGCGCGGAGTGTCAAGGAAGCGGGTTTATCACAACTTCGCGTGTCGGGTGTTCTTTTACTGCCTGATGATTCACCACGAGCGCCAGTCCGACGATGAAATAGAAGATCATCACTACTTCCGAGTCGCCCAGATTGTAATGAACGATGCCGCTCGTAAACAATCCAGCGAGTCCGCCCAACGCGCCGAGCGCGATCCCGCGCTCGATCCAGCTATCTAAGAGTTTTTCGCGCGTCATTCGCCACAACGTGCGCCCGTAGGTGAAGAGGAACCAAAACCAGACGAAGAGCGCTGGAAGTCCGCGCTCAACCGCGATCATCAACGGTGTCGAATGCAGATGACCGCGCGGGATACGCCCCTGCTCGAACATTCCCCATTGAGGCCAGAAGCGCCTGATCGAATCCATCCCGACGCCTACCAACATGTGGCGCGGGCTTTTGAACAATAGTTCGACTCCTTCACGATAGACGGTCGCGCGCCACGTCGTCGAAGCGTCGCGGCGGTCAAGAAAGCCGACGTTGCGTTTTTGTTGCAACACGAAAAGTCCGAGGGGCACGAGCAGCAACGCGGCGCAAACCATCACGAGCGCCACGCGGCGACTGCGCGCCCCGACGAGAACAATCGTAAACGCCGACACGAGAAAGGCCAGCCACGATGCGCGCGTTACCGTCATCAGCAGCGCCGCACAAAGTCCGGCAACCGCGCAGCCGAGTAAAAGACTGTTCCGCGTTCGCCAACTTCGCACACCTTGTTCACTGTCTCCCCGCCCGAAATGCAAAGCAATAAGCAAGCCGAGCGCAAGCGATGCGATTAGTTGCAACGCTTCGGCATAGGTCGTGTAATGACCGTAGAATCCGGCGGCGCGCCAATCGCGCCCGCGCGTCCAACTCCCGACGCCGAGCCGCGCCTCCGGCGTCGCTCCTGAAAGCAACGAGCCGTGCGTGATGTCCAAATCATAAAACGCTTCGTAGCGATAAACTTTGATGCGCGGCAAGGGTCGCTCCGACGCGCCCGTAGCAAGAGCACTCTCAACTTCCGCGAGGTTGTGCAACGGCGCGCCATCCAACTCAAGCAGCGTATCGCCCTCTTCGACGCCCGCCCCGCGCAGAGGACTTTCAGCCGCCAATCCTTCCACGCGCACGCCGCGACCAAGCGCTCGTTCGCCAAACGTATAGACGACGTTAATCATGCACGAAGCGATCAGGGCAACGGCGAGCGAGCGCAACACGCGAGGAGAAGAAACATTTTGCGCGACAAGGAAAACAATCGTGAACAGACTCGCGCTCCGCAGTTTGCTGATGGAAATATCCGGCGCGTAAGAGAAGACGGCGGCAAGCACCGTTAAGGAAAAGAAAATCAATAGAGGAAGATCAATCGGCGTGCGAAACAGCAACGGGCGCGGACGCACCGTAAATCTCGCCGCCCACAGTAAGAGTCCCGACACCCAGAAGCCTTGCGTCGCCGCAATCGAGTGCGGCGCACACACGGCAATCGCAAACAAACATCCGACTACCGCGCGTTCAAGCCATGCGGCGATGCTGGATGTATGCGAGTCGCCTGTATCAGCAGCAAAATTTCGCGCACTCCCCGTCGTTGGAACATTCATATTTTAGTGAATCAATATGCGTCGTCGCCGCGCAGCATGACGGGAAGTGTGCGCAGGATAATGCGCACGTCGAGCAGCAGTGACCAATTTTCGATGTAGAAGAGATCGAGACGCACCATATCGTCAAACGAAAGCCGATTACGACCCGACACTTGCCACAAGCCCGTCACTCCCGGCTTCATATCAAGCCGTTTGCGATGCCAGAGTTCGTAAGCTTCTACCTCGTAAGGAATCGGCGGGCGTGGGCCGACGATGCTCATGTCGCCCAAGATCACATTTAACAACTGCGGCAGCTCGTCGAGACTCAAGCGACGCAGCACGCGCCCCGACCGCGTCACGCGCGGATCGGTGTGTAGTTTGTAAACGGGTCGTTCCGCGTCGCCGAGATTCGTTTCGGGATGTCCCTCGATGTAGCGGCGCTGAAATTCACGATGCACACGATCATCCGAGTTTGCGCGCATCGTGCGAAACTTGTAGATGAGAAAGATGCGACCGTCCATCCCGACGCGCTCCTGCTTATAAAGCACAGGGCCGCGCGAATCCAATTTGATCAAAACCGCGACGAGCAACCACGCAGGCGCGAATAAACAAAGCGCGATGCTTGCGACGGCAATGTCGGACAAGCGTTTCGCCACACGCGCTGTGCTTGAGAGCGGCTCGCGGAACAATCGGATCATCGGCAAATGTCCGATCTGATCGATCTCAGTCTTACGCGGCAAACAATTAAAGAGATTCGGCGCGATGCGAAACTCCACGCGCCGTCTGCGCCCGACCCGCATCATCACGTTAAAGAGCACGTCGCTCGAAACGCCAGCGTCAGCAATGATCACTTCGTTCGCCCCTGTCTCGCGGATCGCCTGCGTTAGATCATCTACACCGCACACGACGGGCACGCCCGCAAACTCCTTCGGCGCGCCCGGCAAAATTTTTCCGTTTTCGACGACACCGATCACACGGTAGCCGAGTTCGGGACGGCTCTGCATTTCCTCTATGCACTGGACAGCTTCCGCCCCGCGCCCAACAACAAGCGTCGGAATCAAATTGACGCCGCGCCGCCGCACAAACGTCTGCGCCGCGCGCACCCCAAAGCGCAACGCAGCGAACGCAGCCAGCGCAAACACAAAGTCGAGTAGAAAAACTCCGCGCGCGTAAGAAAAGGCGCGATATGTGAATCCACCGCGATAGAGGAAGGCCGCTGCGACGATTAAAAGTGAGCCAATAGCCGTCGCTTTGAATATGCGCACGGCTTCATCAACGTAAGAGTATTCGCCGCGCAAGCTGTAGAGATCGTAGTAGGCGAAGGTCAGCAATCGAATCACAAGCACGAAAAGCAGCAGCGCAGCGTAGGGAGCGAAATCCGCGCCCCAACTCAGTTGGCCGCTTACTGAACGAGCGACAACAATCTCTCCTTCGCGGAAATAAAACGCGGCAAGGAAACATGCTGCCGACAGCAACACATCAAACGCGACGAGCAATGCTTTGACCGCTGGCACAGCCCATTGCGGCGCGCGCGCCGCCGCGCGCATCGCACCAGCCTTGATTCGCGTCTCCTTCAAATGTTCAGCCCGCATAACTCTCTTGTGGCTAATCAACACTAAAATGCGTGATTACGGCATCCGTATAAACTGTTCAGAAAACTTCTTCGACAAAGCATTTGACGATCATTCCAAAATAAGTTCAGCGACCTGCGCACGCACGCCGAGCGCGCGCCGACCCGCAGCTTGCGGCTTCTTCTCGATTGACAATCCGCCGAAATCTTCTCGCGCGCTGATGAATCGCAAAAGCCCTTCGCGCGCCAACTGCCGGTCTATCGCTGCGGCGCGTCCGGCGAAAATTGTCCACGCCGGAGTGCCGAGCGCCGCCGCCTCGCGGTTCATCGTGCCGCCTGCACTAATGACCAGATCAGCCGCCGCGATCAAATTCGCTCCGTCCAGCGCAGCGCGTGGAAGCACAACATTCTTCGCTCGATGACGCACGGCGAGAGCTTCGCGTTGCGCGTGTGTGCGGGCGAGGATCAAGATTTTCGCATTAACATGCTCGCTTATTTTTTCAATCAGTTCGTCAAACAACTCGTTGTCAAAGCGGTGATAAAGCGCATCGCGCGCAGGCGGGCGGGCGACGATAAGCACTTCGCCTGCTCCAACGCCAAACATCGCGTGAAGGCTTTCGGCAAAATTCAGATCGGGCTTGAAGTCCGCGAGATAAACGTCCTCTTTAATTCCATCGTAGCGCCTGACTTTACCCTTGCGCGCGCCGAAGCGACGAAGGGCATTTTCAGGAAAGCAGCGCGGCACGACGACGCGCGAAGCCAATCTGAACGCGAGATGATTCGCCGGTTGATGCTCGTAATCCATCAACGTCACGGTTTTAATGCCGAGCGTGCGCGCCGCCACAATCTGCGCGTAAGAGTTATGGCTGACAGCTAAATCGAATCCGCGCCCGCGCGCCCATCTTCGCAACTCGCGCGCGCGCCCAATAAGGTTTTCCGCTTTACCATGAAGTTCGCCTCCGCCGTGCGCGCCGAGCACAACCGGATTAAGATTTGCGCTTTCGGCCAATTCAACCGTTTGCGCAAACTCTCGCGCCGTTACTTCCGTCGCGTGACCACGTTTCTCAAACTCTTCGATCAGACGCTCGAAAAAGGGCACGTGCGGTGAGTTAGCCAGATCAACCCAAATACGCAAAAGAAAATTAAAAAGGTAAAAGGTAAAAAGCAAAAGTGCAGATAAAATATATTTCAGATTTCATTTTCACTTTTACCTTTTTAGTTTTTACTTTTTCCTTCTATGAATTTCGCCAGCCCGTAGAGCATCCACGCTTGCGACCAGCGCATGTAAGGGATTCGCACGGTGTAGAATCTCTTGCGTTGATACCAGAAGAAGCCGCGTTCGTCGCGCAAGTGGACAATCGCCCAGCGCGCTACCTGTTCGGCAAAATCGTCAGCGCGCCCATTAAGTTCTTGCATCTCTGCAAACGTTACAAGCGCCGCTCCTGCTGAATGCGCATCCGCCGGATAAGGTTTGTCATGGTAGTACTTTGGCAAACCGTCCGCAAGAAAGAACCGGCGCCGCCAGAATTGATAGCCGCGCTCGACGGCTTGCCTTAACTCCTCTTGTTTCCCCTTACCAATTCGTATGATACGCGCGAGCGAAGCGAGCACAAACGCCGTGTGAAAATTATCAGCCCACGATTGATAATCGTCCGCACCGTAAGCCCACGAACCGTCGGCGCGCTGGCGACGCACGACGTAGTTGACCGCAAACAGCCCCTTCTCGCGCAACTCATCTTCGTTCGTCAGTCTGCCGACGCAAGCTAATGTCTCTGCGGCCAGCAAACTCGCATTGAAAACCCGCGTGTGATCAAGCGGCGAATAGCTGAAGCAAATCTCATCTTCAGTTTCGACGCTACGGTTGAGATCGCGGAGGATGAATTGGCACGCGCCGCGCGCCGCATCCCGGTAACGCTCTTCGCCGAAAATTTCCCACGCTTCCAAGAGCGCGCGGGCGGCAAAAGCCGTCGGCACAATCGTCGGCGTGCCGCGAGGGGCGAAGAAGGCGCGTCCCTGCCAATCGAAGTTGTAGCCCCACGCCGCGCCGCGCCAACCGTCAAGGCGCATCGAAAGAAGCTCATTGAGCAACGAACGCGCTTCCGTATTTGCTTCCTCCGTCCGCAAACGGCGGAAGCGGCTTAAAGCAGCGAGCGCAAAAAGCGCAATGCCTTTCGCGTTTTTCCCGACGGAGACGCGCGCTAGAGGACGCAGATTGATCGGCGAACGCTTGAATACTTGCGTCCAGATGAGGCGCGCGGCGCGCGTGCGCCGCAGAGGAGTTGCTTGAAAGATGCGACTGTTAAGGCCGTCGAAAGGATCGTAGCCAGCGTAATGCTTCGCCCGACACCACGCGGCTAAGCTCAAGTAAGCTTCTTCGATTTCCACAACGGATCAGCAGATGAAGCGATTAAATGCGGCGTAATTTCACCCGTCTCTCTTATGGTGAAGGGCGCATAGAATCGAAACAAAAAGTTATACAAACGCCCTTCAGTGTCTTCACGCCGTTAGTAAAGATTACCTTCGCGCTTACCGCCCGTGTAATCCACATAAACGATTTTCAGTTCGGTGTAGAAATCGAGCGCGGCTGAGCCAAGTTCGCGGTCACCGATGCCGGTGGCTTTTGTGCCGCCGAATGGAATGTGAGCTTCGCCGCCCGTCGTCGGAGAGTTGATGTGGGTTACTCCGGTTTCAATTTCATCAACGAAGCGGAAGATGCGATTCGCATCCTTAGTGATAATCGCGGAAGAAAGCCCGTATTCGGAATCGTTTGCCACTTGCAACGCCTCGTCGAAATCTTTAACGCGAAGCACCGACAGGACGGGGCCGAAAATCTCTTCGCGGGCTATCGTCATGTCCGGCTTAACGTGATCGAAGACGGTCGGCTTGATGAAAAAGCCGCGACTTAAATTTTCATCTTCGGTGTGCGCGCCGCCACACAAAAGCGTCGCCCCGTCCTCGCGCCCCGCTTCGATGTAGCGCAACACGGTCTTGTATTGCGACTCGTCAACGCTCGGCCCCATCTGCGTCTGAGGATCGCTCCCGTCGCCTAAGCGCATAGATTCAGCGCGCTTGACGAGACGCGAAACGAATTCGTCAGCAACTTCGTTGACCACAATCGCGCGGCTCGTCGCCGAGCATCTCTGACCCGTAGAACCGAACGCGCCGTTTGCCGCCGCTTCAACCGCGAGGTCGAGATCGGCGTCTTCCATTACCACAATCGGATTCTTGCCGCCCATCTCGCCCAACATCTTTGCGCCGCGCTTCGCCACCTGTTCGTACAGACGGATGCCGACATCGTTAGAGCCGGTGAAAGAAACAGCGCGCACGGCTTTATGATTGATGATCTCATCGCCAGCTTCTGCGCCCGATCCAATCACGAGATTAAGCGCGCCCGGTGGCACTCCGGCTTCATTGAAAAGCTCAACAAGGCGCACGGATATGGCGGGCGTCAAGGTCGCAGGCTTAAAGACAACAGTGTTTCCGGCAACGAGCGCGGGCGTGATCTTCCAGACCGGAATGGCGACGGGAAAATTCCAAGGCGTGACGCACGCAACAACGCCGAGCGGTTGCTTAATCGTGTAAGCTAAATTTGATGGAAGCTCTGAGTGAATCGTTTCACCATTCATGCGCCGCGCTTCGCCCGCGTTAAATTCCGCGATATTTGCCGCGCGCTGAATCTCGCCGCGCGACTCAGCGAGAGTCTTGCCCTGCTCGCGCGTGAGAAGTTTCGCCAGCTCCTCCTTATTATCTTCGAGCAAACGTCCGAAGCGGGCGATGATGCGTCCGCGCGCAGGCGCGGGCGTCTGCCGCCAGTCACGGAAAGCGCGGCTCGCCGTTTCAATCGCTTCTCGCGCCTCTTCGCGCGTCGCCTGTTTCACCAATCCGAGCACGTCGTCGGTGTTCGCCGGATTCGTGTTCTCGATTATTTTAGACGAAGCGGATTCTTTCCACTCGCCATTGATGAAATTGCGATAGACGATTGACTCTTGCTTCTTGACTGTTCCTGACATAACGTTAACTCCAATAAATGAAAAGTTTGTTTCAATACTCGCGAGAAACGCTTTGAGCACGGTAAAGCTCTACGCATGAGCGATGCTGATCGTTCTAAGTTTCGGCGCTTGATGCAGCGTCGTGGCGGAAGAGACGATTCGAGTAAAGCTGAATCGCCCAGAACAAATTCGCGCCAAGCGCCGCGATAAAAAGGACTATCGGTAACAGGTTGAGCACCGTCAGGATAAAAAGATAATAAGGCAGAACGGGACGCCGCATCACGAAGTAGGTTTTGCGTCCGAAGCGATAGACGGGGTTATGAGCGTTGTCAAATACGTTGTGCGCTTGGCCTGCTAGTTTACTTGGGTCTTTGGCAAACTCTTTTCGCTGATAACTAATCGTAAACAGACTTACCAGCGTGCCGAACAATAACGCCACTCCAAGAAAAAGATAAAATTGATTATCGGTTGCACGATATAACCCGATGCTGATCCCGACAGCGAACGAGAAGTAGTAAACGAAATCGCAGACGGTCTCGAAGTAACTGCCAAAGGCGGACTCCATTGACTTCAGACGCGCAACGCTTCCGTCCATGTGGTCAAACAGCGAAGAGACATAAGAGAGAAGCGCGCCCGTGATGTTAGAGAAATAATCGCCGATGGAAAAGAAATAGCCTGCTGCGAGACTAACGAAGACGCCCATCACCGAGATCATGTTCGGCGTGATCGGCGTCTTAAGAAGAAGTTTGATAAACGGCAAGGCAATTTTTTTGTTCCAACGCGCGTGGATGCCGTCCGTCTCCTTCCAGACGTAGCGCAAGATACGCTGCTCTGCTTGGCGCACGTCCGCGCGCGAAGCGATTGTTTGCACAAAGCCATTGCCGATGTCGAAGTAGGCCGCTTCGCCCGCTTTCACGAGCGCGCGCCCATACTCGCGCCTCTCCTGTGAACTTAAACCGAGCGCGGTTATAAGCGCTTCGCCCCGGTAAACATCCGCGCCAACTTCACGTCCTGTTAAGTCACGCATCAACGCTTCTTGAGCGGAATACTTTTCGATTACCTTTCCGTCATTCATCGTGTAATGCCGCTCGGCTTCCGGTTGATCATCGGGCGTTTTCAAATCAACGGCGACGAGAGCTTTATCGCCCTTCAAGTTTTCATTAACGAGCGCCGACAGCGCGCGAAAATCGTAGAGGCGATCTCCGCCTAATAGCAGCACGCCCCTGTTTTGCTCTTTTATCAACTCCGCTTGCAAATCGTTCGTCGTCAGGCGAAGCACCTTAATGCCAAGTCGTTCACGATTGAGAAAGATTTCGATAGGCGCGCTCGGCTTGTCCAGCGCAACTGTCACGCCCTCAACGCCTGCGCGCTTGAGATCAAGGATGACGCGTTTGATGAGCGGCACGCCACTAATTTCGACGAGCGTAAGAGGCGCGCCGTCAAGTGTGTTTTCAGCATCAACGAACAGAACAGCCCTATTGATCATTACCGAATTCCTTACGCCGACATATTCACTTCGGCTCCGCTATCGCTACTACCGATACCACCACCATCGCGCCCATGTTCAACGGACGAAGCTCCCGCATCTTTTCTGAAAGCGAACATGAGCGCTAGCAAGCCGTAAGCCGTCCACGCGAGCGTGCGAATTTTTTCGACGAGCGCGAGCGTCACGCCCGCCGCGAGGCCGAGGCCGAGCGCCTTTAGCAACAAAGCATTCCCGCCCTCAAACACGCCGACCTGCCCCGGCACGAAGAAGAACACGAAATTAACTAATTTCATCATCGCTTCGATGATAAATGAGGCGGTCACAGTCGCCCGCGCGCCGATGAAACGCAAGATCAGGTAAACCTCCAAGATGTTCGTAAAGTGCGCGCTTAATTCAAGCGTCAATACGAGGAAGAAGGTTGAGCCACGATGGTTGTAGAAGTCGTAAATGTTTTCTTCAACACTTTGCGCGCCCCCGACCTTTTTTTGAAACCATTCTTTGCCCGTAACTTTTCCGAGCCACTGTATCAACCTCGTGAGCGCGAAGCTGCGTCGTGCTATCGCACGCTGCGCGATGACGGCCGCCGCCACCATAAATAAAGTGATCACGACGCCCATCACCTTAATGCCGCTACTCAAAGTGAATTTGACCAGCAGAAGCGCCATCCCGCTTATCGTGATGAGAATTGCGCCGAGCGTGTAAGTGAGATTTTCAACGATCACAGATGAAAGTCCATGCACCATCGGCAGACGCTTGCGGATGAGCGCCGCCTTCGACGGCTCGCCGAGCAGCGGGCCGGTGAAACTGACGTAGCGGATCGCCTCGCCCGCCAAACGCACGTTGAAAAGTTCAAACAACCCGATTCGCTTGCGCTGTCCTTCCTCGATGCACTTCATCCACGCCACTGCGCGCAGCAAGTGGCGCACTCCCGACACGAGGATCAAGATTAGAAAACCTGAACCGACGAGTTGGAGCGACTGAAAGATATTTCCGACTCCAACGCTGTAAAGCAGACCGACGAAAAGAGTGAGGCCGAGGATGAGCGACACCGCTTGAATCTTTTTCATCCGCGCCGATGTTGTCAAGAGACGTGTGCCTCCATGATCTGAGAATGCACTTGTCGTCGCGCTTGCTCTAACTCTTCTTTCACATCTATCTCGATCCACGGCAAGCCTTGTGTAAAACTAACTCCGACCGGGAATCTATCAGCAATCAATCGTTCAATCGCATCGGTGAAATAACCCTTGATTTGCCCTTCGTCAATCAGGCGATCAACTTTCTCAAACATCCGATCGCTTCCCTCTTCCGAGAATTTCACAAGTCCGAGAAAAGTTCCGGAAGCCTCTTCCATCTTCACATGCTTGCCGACAGAGATAACGCGCCCGTCTTCTATCTTTAACTTCATCGTTTCTTCCAACACTTCCCTGTCTGCGATAAGGCAAACGTCCGCCGAACTGAGCGCGCCGTTTCGCAAAATCTGAGGGTGAAACAGCACGTCGGCGTGCAGGCAGAGAAAGGACGTGTTTTTTAAAGATTCCCTCGCCGTCCAAAGCGAATAGATGTTATTCGTGTCGGCGTAGCGCGCGTTGTGGATGAAAGAAAACTCGAACGGATACCGACCCTGAAGCTGCTCGATCTTTTCCGTCAACAGGTGAGACAAATAACCTGTGACGATGATCACTTCGCTCACGTCGCAAATTGCGAGCGCGTCGAGTTGATGCTCCAGCAAAGTCTTGCCGCCGACCTCAAGCAAGCATTTCGGCGTGCTCTCAGTGAGCGGATAGAGCCGCGTCGAACTACCGGCCGCTAATAAAACAGCTTTCAATATAATTACCTTCCAAAATTCAATCGCTCGATGCTAACGGTAAGCGATGCGCGCAACTTTGATCCGAATTTTCCCTACCCGATGCTTCCCATAAATCTGCTGAGCATCTCTTCGGGTTCGTATGGTATGCGCGGCGTGCCGTGTTCGTTGCCTGATTCAACGCGGATCAGTTTCACGTTATGACCTATCGCTTCAAAATCCACCGCCTGCGAACACGTCGGCTGATCTCCGGTCGAAGCATACGTGCCGTTATCAATGATGTAGTGCGTTAAGTTCGGCAGCGACAGAAACTTCGAGACGGCGAGACTTCCCAGAGACATAAGCGCCGCGCCGTCGCCGTCCAACACGATCACGGGGCGGTCAACGGACATCGCCACGCCGATGCCTATGGGCAGCGCACAACCCATGCTGCCGCACATATAGAAATTTTGCGGACGGTCGCGCACGACGAACAGCTCACGACTGATCATGCCGGTCGTCGCGATCACAAGTTCATCCGTCACGTCTTTCATCACTTGACGGATCGCTTCAATTCTTTTCATTCCGGCTCCTGTTCCTCGACAATCGTGTAATCGCCATACTCCAACAGCTTCATCAGATCGCGCGTGATGCGATACATCTCGAAGTGCTCGAAGGGCGGCGGCGCAAACTGATGAGCAGATGAATCGAGAAGCCGTTAGGCTTTAGGAGCGACGTAATAGGATTCACGAGATGTCCGAGTCCTGAGCTTTGCAAATAAACAAGCGGCTTCTTGCCAGCCATATACGCG